>DATHJK010000408.1:0-9084 GCA_035316225.1 Pyrinomonadaceae bacterium | reverse complement strand
GAACACCTACATCATTGGCGGCGGCGACGGCTACACTATGTTCAAGAATCCGCGCTACCTAATCACGCCGCAGCAGGCGCAGACGGAGACGGACATTCTCTTAAAATTGATTCGTGATGCAGGCACGATTGCGCCGCAGGTGGACGGGCGCATCAAGCGCGTTGACGAACAGCAGAACCAGAGAACGAACAACCCGTGCGCCTTTTTACCTTCGATTCATGCGGGACAAAATTATGTTTGGGGATGATGTTTCAACCAGAGGCTCGAAGCGCGAGGCCATGCAGCTTTTCCAGCAGGCATACGAAGCGCAGCAATCGAATGATTACGAGATGGCGATTGAGCTTTACATGCGCTCGATTGAGACCTACCCGACCGCCGAAGCCCATACATTTCTGGGCTGGGTCTACAGCTTTCAAGAGCGCTACGACGAAGCGATAACAGAATGCCTCAGAGCGATTGAAGTTGACGATACGCTGGGCAATCCCTACAACGACATCGGCAGCTACCTTATAGCTCAAGGCGACATCTATACTTGCGTGCGCTGGTTCAAGCGCGCTCTGCTTGCGCCGCGCTATGAATCCTACGCCTTCCCGCATTTCAATCTTGGACGAGTGTACGAGCAGCGCGGGCGACTTCTGGAAGCAGCCCGGCATTACGGTCTAGCTATTCAGGAACAGCCCGGGTTCGCTCAGGCCGCGAGTGCGTTAAGAAGGATGCAGACGAAATTGAATTAAGAGAGTTTCAAACTCCCTTTACTCGTCCTGTTTTTTAATCTTCATCTTCTTTCGGTTTTCATCCACAGCAACGTAAACGACTTCGGCTTCGGTGACGCGCACGCGCCCTTTCGAGCGTGAGGGTCGCTCGGTCTCGACAATGACGCGGGTGGTGATGGAGGTGGTGCCGACGCGAGTGGTTTCGGCGTAGAAACTCACCAGGTCGCCTACGAAGACCGGGTGGTGGAAGATTACTTCGCGCATCGCAACGGTGACGAAGCGTTCCATGCCTGTGTGGCGGTGCGCTTCTATCGCGCCCGCCATGTCAATGTAGCTCAGGATTATTCCGCCGAAGATCGTCCCCTGTGGGTTCGTGTCGCGCGGCAGCATTGTGATGCGTATGGCCGGGTCTGTGTAAGAGTTCATAAGAACTGTGATGAGTGATAAGTGATAAGTGATGAGTTTTGGTTGAGTGTTTGCGAAGATGGAATTCAATGCTCAACCTTTCATCACCCTGAACTCTGCACTTCCTCCATTCTTTCCTTAACCCATTCTGTAATTACTAGCTTCATTTCGTCCAGCCAGCCTTCAAAGAAATGATCCGCATTGGAGATTATCTTCACCTGTGCCTGAGCTTCAATCGGCAAACCGGCGGCGAGGGCGCGCACCCGTTCGGCTCGTCCGAACTCGTCGCGGTCGCCGTGTACGAAGAGTATGGGCTTGCGGCAGTCTGCTAAAAACGAGAAGTCGTATTTGTCAACGGGCGTGCCTATGCTGATTAAGTATCGAACGCGATCATCGCTTATGCCAACCTGCGTGCCTACGTATGAGCCGAATGAGAATCCGGCGAGCGTGATTCGGTTCGTGCCGTATCTTTTCGCCAGAAAATCGAGACAGGCTTGAGCGTCCTCTTTCTCGCCGCGCCCTTCGTCGTGATTTCCAGTGCTCTGACCCACACCGCGAAAGTTTACGCGCAAAGTTATAAGCCCCGCGTCAGTCAAAGCAGCCGCCGCACGAAATACCACCTTGTTGTGCATGGTGCCTCCGCCCATAGGGTGCGGGTGCAGCACCAGCGCCACGCCGCGCACCGCTGCGCCATGCGGCTCTTTCAAGATAGCTTCCAGTTGCCCGTGCGGGACGGGGATGAAAAGATTTCCAGCCGGATACATGAGTAAGTCTGGAGTCTGGAGTCCGGAGTCAAAAGCCAAAAGCTTTTCTTCTTCTGACTCCGGACTCCAGACTCCAGACTTTCCTTCGACCTGTTTTATCAAATATTTGTTGAAATAGCACATGCTTTGGCGTAGCATGGCGCGCATACAGGAAGCAGGCTTCCTTGGAAAGCCCAAGCCTACATGCATTGCTACGTGCCGCCGCCCACGCTGTTTGGTTGATTCATCCTTGAGCCTTTCGGAGTCTAAGGAACTCCATTTGTAATGATCGGGCAGACCATCTCTCATTATCGCGTTGTCGAAAAGCTCGGTGAGGGCGGTATGGGCAGCGTCTATATAGCAGAGGACACACACTTGGGTCGCCGCGTTGCGATTAAGTTTCCTACGGACAAAGGCAACGAGCATCACTTCCGAGCCAGATTCCTCAGAGAAGCCCGCGCCGTCTCGAATCTCTCGCACCCGAACATCGCAACCGTTTTCGATTACGGCGAGGGCGAAGATGGTCATCCCTTCATCGTCATGGAACTGGTCAAAGGCCATTCGCTCGGCGATCTTCTGCGTGATGGAAAGATCACGCTCGCTCGCGCCGTCGAGATCATAGCGGACGTGGGCGAAGCCCTCTCCGAAGCGCACGCGAATGGCATCATACATCGCGACATAAAACCCTCTAACGTCATAATCAATGAGCGCGGCCAGGTCAAGGTTCTTGACTTCGGTCTTGCGAAGCAGATAGCTGAAGAACACCATGCCATGACCGACCCGGACGCGCAAACACTACTGGCTACGCACACGCGGAGCGGCGTTGTCGTGGGTACTCCGCTCTATCTATCGCCCGAGCAGGCGACGAGCGCGCCCGTTGACGCTCGCAGCGACATCTTCGCGCTCGGCGCTCTGCTTTACGAATGCGTCTCTGGCCGCCCTGCCTTCTCCGGCAAGAGCATCATAGAGATAGCCGCGCAGGTCATACACATTGATCCGAAGCCACCTTCAGAAGTGAACCCGCGCGTATCGGCTGCGCTTGACAGCATCGCTATGAAGGCGCTTGCGAAGAAGCCGGAAGAGCGTTACCAGTCTGTCGAGGGGATGATTGCGGACTTGCGCGCTGCGCGCACGGAACTCCAGAGCGACGACCATACGGTTACGCAGATAATGTCTCGTGCGGACATAACCGCACCGCGACAGAGTGCGCTTACCACAGTCTCAGAAGCGCTTCGCCGACCGCGCATCTCGCTCTTCGCATTCCTTGCCGCACTTGTCCTGGTCTTGATGGGCGCGTGGGGCATCTATCACTGGACGCGCGGAAGAACGCACCAGCCGTCCATCACGGCTATGCGCTGGTATCGAGAGGGAACGAACGCGCTGCGCGACGGAACTTATTACAAGGCCAGCAAGATTCTGGAGCAGTCGGTTAGCGCCGACGCCAAATTCGCGCTGGCGCACGCGCGTCTTGCAGAAGCGCTCACTGAACTGGATTTCGCCGACCGCGCGAAGGATGAAATCCTGCTCGCCGGTTCGCTCGTGCCAGACCGCTCCGCACTTGCACAGCTTGACGCGCTCTACCTTCAGGCTATAACGCAGACGGTCTCGCGCGATTTCGCAGGGGCGATTGAAAGCTATCGCTCCATAACCGAGCAAGCGCCGGATGCGGAGAAGTCTTACGCCTTTATTGATCTTGGCAGAGCTTACGAGAAGAACGGCGACACCGCTAAAGCGATTGAAGCTTACGTTAAGGCGACGGAGTTGGACTCGCAGGCCGCAGCCGCATACCTCAGACTCGGCGTGCTCTACGGTCGGCAACAGAACACCGCCTCGTCGGACGCTGCGTTCGCCAAAGCGCAGAGTCTCTACCAGACTCTTTCAAATGTGGAAGGAGAAGCTGAAATCTTCTACCAGCGCGGTGTGCTATTTAACAACCGCAGCCAGTTGGCGGATGCGCGAGCCGAGTTGCAGAAGGCGCTGGACCTTGCGCGCAACACCAACAACATCTCGCAGCAGATCAAGTCGCTCCTGCATTTGAGCACCGTCTCCTCTTCCGCAGGCGACACGCCGCAGGCCGAGCAGCTTGCGACCGCTGCCATTGACCTTGCGAGAATAAACGGCATGGAGAATCTGGCTACGGGCGGGTTGATTGATCTGGGCAACGCTTTCCTGCTGCGCGGCGATTACAACGAGGCCGAAAAATTTTACAGGCAGGCAGTGGAATTCGCCGAGCGCTACAAGGGGCGCTACAACGAGGCGCGTGCCTTTCTGTCTCTAGGCAGCTTGCGCATACAGCAGAGCAACGCAGACGATGCTGTGAAGTACATAAATCAGGCGCTACCTTTTTACCAGCAGGGAGGCTATCGCACACAGACGTTTCAAGCACTGACGCTGCTGGCGCGCGCCAACCGCCAGAAGGGTGATTACGACTCGGCGCTACAGGCTTTCCAGCAACTGTTGCAGGCGGCTCAACAGGCCGGAGACCAGTCGCAGGTCGTGCTGGCGCAAGAGGGAGTCGGCTCGACGCTGATATTACAGCAGAAATATAGTGACGCCCTGAATCTCTACGAGCAGAGCCTGACTGCCGCTAAGACGCTCAACAACCCGCAGAGAATTGCTTATGGCCTGACGCATCACGGCGAAATCCTGTGGCGTCTGGGTCGCTACAACGAAGCGCAGGATGCGCTCAGTCAGGCGCGCACGCTGGCAGAGCAGCAAGGCGGCTCTAAAGCTCTGCTCGCCGAAATCTATCGTGTAAGCTCAGAGATGGCTCTGAGCCAGCGCCATTTCGCAGACGCTGCGTCGCAGGCGAAGCAGGCGCTCGATTTGACCAGAGACGACGGGGTAGCCAACGAGGCGGAGATAGTTATAGGTCTGTCTCAGGTCTTCTCCGGGGCTAAAAGCGCAGCTCTCAAATCCTGCCAGGACGCGCTCTCCAGGGCAATGCGCTCGAATGACCCCTGGCGTATCTCTCATTCACTGGTGGCTCTGGCCGAGGTGATGTTAGAAAACGGCGATGCTCAGGGCGCAGTCGAAAAAGCTTTGCAGGCTGAGCAGAGTTTCGCGCGCTACGGCCAGTCAGAATCCGAATGGCGCGCATGGCTCGTCGCGGCGCGTGCAATCGAGCGTGCGGGCGACCACACGAAAGCGCGCGAGTATGCTTCGCACTCGACAGATGCACTCTCCGCGCTGGAACAGAAGTTGGGAGCAGAGAATTACCAGAGTTATCTTACAAGGCCGGACGTGCAATATTCACGCCAACAAATCAAGCAGTTACTTGTTGCGCAAAACTAAACCCCACCGCAAAGGAGTGACTCGATGAACCCAAGACAGCATGAAACGCTTCGCAGATTTCCGAGCCGTCGCTATCTGTTAGCCCTGACGATCTCTCTTTTCCTCGCGGCTCTAAGTTTCTCTTGCAAGCCGGATGCTAATCAGAATCAAGGGGCGCAAACGGGAGCATCCCCGACGCCTGCACAGACGCCGCTGCCATCGCCGAAGCCGACCGTAAGGACGGCTCTTGAGGACTCGCCCATTATCATCAGCGGCGGGTCGGTTGATGTAAACTTCAGCGACGGACATTTCGTCCTACAGCCGGGCTTACCGCCCGACCCCACGCAGGTTTTCAAGCGCGACAATGCTCAAATTGTTTCACTGAGTGTTGACAGCACACCGTGCAACGTTCCTGCCAGCGGCGAGTTCACTGTCTTTATTAATGCTGGCGGCAACAAAAACGATGTCAACGTTGTCAACGCGGCAAACTTCGTCACCATATCTTTAGACTCTCAAGCTTATAAGCCGAACGGCAGTAAGAAGCATTTCAATGGTGGCGGAAACCTCAAATCGGTTACCGTAACGCCGAAGAGTGGTGGCTCGCCTCTACAGTGCGCTAATGTGCAGAAGCACTCCGTGATTAGAATCATGACGAATTAAGGTCATGGAGCGGTGAGAGCTTAAGCGAAATGAGAAGAGGGACGAAGAAGAACAAGATTGTTCGTCTTCGTCCCCCACTACATTTGAAAAGCTGGCGAAACGGGATTCTATTGATTCCCCGGTTGGCCGTTTTCGTTTCCGCTTTCCGTCCCACCGTCCTGGTTTTCGCCAGACGATGGCAAGTTCTCTTGAGCAACGCCCGCAACTTCCTGTAGCGGCGGGATGACGGCTGAGACTGCGCCGAGCGCAGCGCCTGCGGCTGCGCCGGTCAGAATGCTGGTTGCGACTTTGCGCAGCCTGCTCTTAATCTTGCCTCCGCGTTTCGCGCCGCCCTTCTTGCCGGAACTCTTCTTGCTTCCACCTTTCTTACTTCCGCCCTTCTTCGCGCCGCCCTTCTTGCCCGAAGAGCCTTTTTTACTTCCACCCTTTTTGGCCGAAGATTTACCGGATGCGCCGCCTTTCTTACCGGCAGACTTCTTGCCGCCGGACTTCTTTGCGCCGCTAGCAGACTTTTTGCCAGCAGATTTCTTCCCGGCTTTTTTCGATCCGCCCTTCTTGCCCGAAGAGCCTTTCTTTGCTCCGCCCCCTTTGCGGGAGCCGCCTTTGGCCGATTTTTTAGCTGCCATGATCTTTTCCTCTCCTTGAACCCAGAATGATGCGCGCACAAAGAGCAATAGCGCGTCGTTAATGATTCCTTTAGCCGCCAATATAACATGCAATTCGCCAAATTGTACCGAAGAACTCGCGCTCACAGAGCGCATAAGCTTGAAGCAAAGCCATGAACCGCCCAATTTAAAAATCTCTTTGCGAGCTTAAGTTTTCCCTTTGCGCCTCCAGCGCTTGTGGCTATCATAGTTTTCGGAGACGAAAGAGATTATGCGAAAAATCCAGCCGAGCGCGCTCGCAGCGCTGCGCGATAGCGAAGAGAGATTCCGCGCAACGTTCGAGCAGGCCGCCGTGGGCATGTCACACATCAGCCTTGACGGCACGTTCCTCAACGTCAACCAGAAGCTCTGCGATATTGTCGGCTACACGCGCGAAGAGCTTATAGGGCGCGCCTTCCAGGATATAACGCACCCGGATGATCTCAACTTGAATCTGGACATGCTGCGCAGGATGGTCGAGGGCGAGCTACAGACCTACGTGATTGAGAAGCGCTACGTGCGCAAAGATGGGTCTGTGGTCTGGGTCAGGATAACCGCGTCGTCTGTCTGCGACGACGCGGGCGCACCCAAATACAGCGTGGGCGTCGTGCAGGATATTACCAGGAGCAAGCTGGCGCAGGATCAGATAAAGAAGCAGGCTGCGCTCATTGACCTCAGCCCGGACGCGATCATAGTCCGGGACGTGGACGGAATAATTACGTTCTGGAGCAAGGGAGCCGAAGCGCTCTACGGCTGGAAAGCCGAAGAGGTAATCAATCGTCAGACACACGAGCTATTTCAGACTCAGTTCACGGAGCCACTCGAAGAGATAAGAAGTAAGCTTCAGAGCGTAGGGCGATGGGACGGCGAATTGACGCACACCACAAGGGACGGCAGAAAGATCATCGTTGCGAGTCGCCAGCTTTTACAGAGTGACGTTTCGGAATCAACTTCGACCGTACTCGAAACCAACACGGACATCACGGAGCGCAAGCGCGCAGAGGCCGCACTGCGCGAGAGCGAGTATCGCTACCGCTATCTGGCAGACTCCATGCCGCAGATAGTCTGGACGGCGAGGCCGGACGGTTATCTTGATTACTACAACCGGCGATGGGTTCAATACACCGGGATGACTGTAGAGCAGACGGAAGGCTGGGGCTGGCAGCCTGTTCTTCATCCTGATGATGTCGAGCGGTGCATCAGACGCTGGGCCAGCTCGGTTCAGACGGGCGAGAGATATGAAGTAGAGTACCGCTTCCGTAGAGCTTCCGACGGTTCTTACCGATGGCATCTGGGGCGCGCTCTTCCAATGCGGGACGATGCGGGGCAGATAGTCAAGTGGTTCGGCACGAGCACGGACATTGACGACCAGAAGCGTGCGCAGGAGTCCCTGCAATTCATGGTCGAGGCGAGCCACCTGCTCACCTCTTCGCTCGACTACCACGTCATCCTTGAGAACATCGCGCGCCTCGCTGTGCCGCGCGTCGCAGACTTCTGTCTCATAGACATGGCTGGCGAGGACGGTTCTATCGAACGCATGATGGTCGCGCATGCAGACCCTGCGAAGGCCGAAGAATGGAAAGAGATGCAGCGGCAATTCCCGCTCAATCCTGCGGCGGATTACACGATTCCGCAGGCGATACGAACGGGTAAGTCTGTGATTTACGAGGACGTGACACCGGAGAAGCTGGCTGCGATGCTGGATAATCCGGAGCATCTCGCAGCGCTTCAAAAGTTCGGCATAAAGTCTTCAATGGTTGTGCCGCTCGTCTCGCGCGGTCATGCCATCGGCGCAATCACTTTAATCTCGGCGGATAGCGGTCGCAGATACACAGAGCGGGACGTTACGCTCGCCGAAGTTCTTGCGCGCCGCGCCGCCCTCGCCATTGACAACGCCATTCTCTTCGGCGAGATGCAGGCGGCGCGCCACGTGGCCGAAGAAGCGAGTCGAGCCAAAGACGAATTTCTAGCAACGCTCTCGCACGAATTGCGTACTCCTCTGACGCCCATCATAGGCTGGGTTCACATGATTCGCAGCGGCATGCTGAGCACGGACGCCGACCGTGCTCATGCGCTGGATGTTGTCGAGAGGAACTCGCAATCGCTCACACGTCTCATCAATGACCTTCTGGATATGTCCGCTATCCTGAGCGGCAAGATGCTCTTCGATCTCTCGCCTGTGTTTGTGGATGCGACCATACGCGAAGCAATCGAAACCGTGCGCCCGTATGCCATGCAACATAACATTCATATAAATGTTTCTCATCGCAATTGGGAGAACTGGATTGCGGTCGTGGGTGACCGTATGCGGCTGGTGCAAATCTTCTGGAACCTGCTCTCGAACGCGCTGAAATTCTCGCCGGATGGCAGCAGCGTGCGCGTCATGTGCGAAGCAACGGAGCGCGAAGTTAGCGTTTGTGTTGAGGACGAGGGGCAGGGAATCAGTGCGGACTTCATGCCTAACATCTTCGACCGCTTTCGTCAGGCCGACAGTTCAAAGACGCGCGCGCACGGTGGACTCGGACTTGGCCTAGCGCTCGTCAAGAGCTTCGTAGAGGCGCACGGCGGCCACGTCGAAGCCGCGAGCGAGGGCGCAGGGCGCGGCAGCCGCTTCACTGTTCGATTGCCAAGATTCACGGATTCAGC
>DATHJK010000407.1:0-10792 GCA_035316225.1 Pyrinomonadaceae bacterium | reverse complement strand
CGCGCTTCTACCCCAGATCAGCGCGCGATTTTGCTAATAAGCGCGAGCATGGGCTGAGTTATAGAGAAGAGATCATTAGTGGACATAACTTGCACCAGGGGCGTGTAGTGGGCGTGGAGGTTACGCAGAAGCCATGTTACCTGCCGGGCAATCGCCAGTTTTACGGTACTCAATACGGCTTTGACGCCACTGCCGATCCCTTCTCGGTTTATCTTGGGCGCGCCGGTATTACGAACGGGACGCGCTACGCGCACAACTACCTTTCGCTGCGTGAATTCGTGCGTGTGGTTAACGAAGACTGGCGCGCTCGAAATATGCTGCCGCGCGGTTACAGGGCGACTGTATGCCCGCCCGCAGTCTTCAATCTAGTCGGCACTATTTTCCATCCTGAATGGAGCGAGACAGAGACGCTTGAGCTTGGTTTCTACAGAGACGAGCGGGGCAACGCGACATGCTACGCAGTAGGCTCGAACGTGCCCGGTGATTTCTCATATATTCGCGTAGTCGAAGGCGAAACCGAATGGTCTCTCACAGGATTCAGGGTCGCCCTCGTGCCGGAGTGAAACCGAAAAGGCAGCGCCCGCATCTCGCTTAGAAAGCATTTCAAAACCTCTTTGTGCTCTTTGCGTCTCCAGCTAGAAAACCGCCTCACGCTGTAGGAGCAAAGGCGCAAAGAAGAACATGAAAGGGCCAAGCGGGCTGCTATGGCTTTGATTTGCACATCTATTAAATCTGGCATTCCGGTTTTGCCCCTAACCCTCAATTTGAAAAAACTTGTAACCGATCTTGCTTGCTTTTCGTCTTCCACTTTGAATGGCCGGTATTTGAGACTAGCTTTCTCTCCCGTGTCAGATGCGGCCCGATAATAATTTCAGAATCTGGAGACAATAAGAGATGAAACTTAGTGATACCAAGAAGATCATAGGCGGGATTGCGCTTGCTGGCGCGCTGGCGTTGACGGGAGTCGTCGGCTTCGCGCAAACCGGACATGGAATGCAGCAGGGGCAGGATGACCGGGAGCGTCACGAAGGCAGAGGGGGGCATGAAGGCGGTGAGCGTCGCGGAGGCGACGATTTCGCTGGCGGCCCCTGGCGGAATCTAAACCTGACGGACGCGCAGAAGGCGCAGATGAAGCAGATTGCGGATCAGTTCCGCCAGAACACTCAATCGCTTCGCCAGCAGATGCACGGGCGACGCGGGGGCGACGATCACAACTTCGGTAATGGCACGTTCGACGAGACGGCAGTACGTGCTGCTGCTCAGGCTCGCGCCAACGCGCAGGTCGAGATGGAAGTCGCGCGCGCTCGCATGATGTACCAGATGTACAACGTGCTGACCGCAGAGCAGAAGACGCAGCTTGCAACCGAGCGCCAGCAGCGCGAGCAGCGTCGTCAGGAGTGGCGAAACCGTCAGAACCAGAACCCCGGCCAGAATCAGTAATCGCCGCTGAATAAGGCTTGCGCATGGCGCGGAAGAGCTAGGGGAAATCGTCCGTGACGTGCGCAAGCCTTTGGGCCGAAAGTCAAATTATTAAGCAAGCGGGGGGCAGCACCATTTTCGTGTGCTGCCTCTTTAATTTCGAGCGGCGGGTTGCCATTTAGTCGGACTCAATCCTCCGCCGGGATTACAAGGTTGCGCGCCCAGCCTTATAATCTTTGAGATGGCAGATAACTCCGACCCTGCAACATTCCAAACCCAGTCCCTCTCGTCTGCCGAGCCTGCGGATTCTGTGCTTGTCGGTCGCACTCGCACGGGCGACGAAGATGCGTTCGAGGAGTTATTCAATCGTCATCGCCGCCGCGTCGCTCTAATAGCCAGCCGTTTCTTTCGCCAGCGTGAACAGATTGAAGAGATTATTCAGGAGAGCTTCACAAAAGCTTTCTTCGCGCTCGCTGATTTCAGCAATCAACAGGAGCAGTCGTTCGCCGCATGGCTTGCTCGCATAGCCTTCAACACCTGCTATGACGAATTGCGTCGTCGTAAGCGGCGTCCCGAAAGCTCGTTGAGCGAAGTCACAGAAGAAGAGGCCGCATGGCTGCAAGAGCGATTGAGTAGCGGGGAAAAGGATATAGAATCTGCCGCAATCGAGCGCGAGCTTGCCGCAAAACTGCTGGCGCATCTCAGCCCGGAAGATCGTTATGTCCTGGTGATGCTGGATGTCGAAGGATTATCCGTGGCCGAAATAGCGGGCCTGACGAAATGGTCTGCTGCTAAGGTAAAAGTGCGAGCGCACCGCGCACGCGGGCGTTTGCGAAACCTTTTAAAGAGATTCATGTAACCGGCTGACCCGCGCGCGCGTCTTCAATGGTGAAGCCTCGCGCAAAAGGTTCATAACCGAATTTAGGTGAAAACCGATGCTTAACGGAAAAGAGAATCGCAGCGTACCGCGCGCTACCCTTGATAGCGTGGGGCGCGACATCATTCGTGCCTCTGCCGATAACGACAGGGAAGCCGCCGCCGCCGCGCAGTCGCCCTTCCTTTTCTCTCGCCTGCGCACCCGAATCAATGCCGAGCGCGAGCGGCGCGCAGAGGACGAGAACTGGATCACTACGTTGAGAATCTTGTGGCGCGCAATTCCTTCTATGGCTCTGGTCGCAGTCTTCGCCTTCCTGCTCTTTCTGTCCACAGGCACACAGACTTCTACAAGTTTGAGCGACACAGCGCTCCTGGGCGAGCGTGGGACAGGCGTCGAGCGGGTCGTGCTGACTGACCAGACGGCGATCTCTAACGAGGATGTGCTTGCGACCATCATGAGTGAAGACGGCGAGGCATCAAAATGAACTTTCTGGGAAAGATGAAGCTAAAAGTGATGGCCGCCGTGTTGAGCGTCTTCGTTCTGGGTTGTCTTACGGGAGCTGCGCTCGATAGCGCCTATCGCCTGCGCGCAAGAGGACAGGGCAGACCGAGCACGCAAGGCAAACAGGAGTTCTTTGAATCATTAAAGAGCAACCTGAACCTTAACGACCAGCAGGCCGCACAGATACGCGCAATCATCGAAGAGACACGCGACAACTATCGCCAGCTTCGCACGGAAGTGAGTCCGCAATACGACGCAATACGCCAGCGCGCACGCACGCGCATACGCGCCCTGCTCATGCCCGACCAGCAACAAAAGTTTGACGCCATGATTGCAGAGCGTGATGCGCGCCACAATGGCAATGAGCGATAAGAATGGTTAGTTCTCTGATCTATAAGGAGCGGTAGGGAATTAGCCGTTGCTCACACCAACGGCTAATTTCATTCATCCCTTCTGGAATTATTAATGTCTGGCGACCTGGCGGTATCTGACTCTCCTTGTTCTACCCTTCCAACTCTATGAGGCGCGCCGCAGTGCTCATGAAATCAACAGGGTCAACGTGCGTTCCGTTTACAACCAGATCGAGATGAAGATGTGGGCCGGGTCTCTGTCCACCAGTGTTCCCTGAAAGAGCTATGACATCGCCGCGCCTTACGGTCTCGCCCGTCTGCGCGCGACGTTCCGACAGGTGAAGATATTTGGAGAAGACGCCGCCGCCATGATCTATGCAGATGGTCTGGCCGGGCGTCCATTGCTCGCCTGAGAGCGCAACGATGCCGTCGTTGATGGCATGGACAGGAGTGCTGAGCGGAGCGCGATAATCCAGCCCTGAGTGGCGATAATGCTTTGTCCCATTAACTGTTCGTTTGTCGCCGAAATTGGCTCTGTCCTGCCCCTCGACGGGTCGCACAAACGACCTGTTCCACTTTCGCTCTGTGCGTCGGTTATAAATTTCAAGCATGGTCAGGAAATCGCTATGCATACGGGCTGCGATTTCAGGTGATGGGCTGCTGAAGTTTCTATCCAGCGTGAGCGTCGTATGACGATAAACGCCCGTCTCGACAGCGTAGGGGAAGGCGGCTTGTTGCTGAGCGCCGCCGGGTGTACGCGCCGTCACGCGCAGTTGATATGAGCCTGCAACTGCATCGAGTGGAGCGCTGAGAATTGTGCGGAAGGTGCGTCTGTCTCCTGTCGGATAAAAGAAGAGCGGTTGCTCTTCTGTCAAGCTACGGCCTCCGATTGACTCAGGCTCGAACTGAACAGGAAAGCTCCCGCTTAACTCGTCCATAGCGGAAGGGAAGGCTAGCGCCACCAGAAGCGTTTTCCCCTCGACGACAAGCGCTCGACCGCTCGCGTTATAATTCGTCAAGCTCGGAGCGGTTGCTGCCTCTGCTGCGACGGCAAACGTTTGCTCGTGCTGCATGGTTTTGCAGCCGCTCACGACAACAAGCGGTGCGCCAGCTAGTACCCTCAAAAATTTACGACGTGATCTGTTCATCATCCATTGACCTGCATCTGAAAATCCTTACTCATCAGATGATTTAATATTACACTAAGCCTTCCACATTAAAGAACGGGAGATTAATCAGATAGTGAAGTTTACAAAAACCATCATTTTTAAGCGGAGAGCAAATCATGGTTATTCGTATTAAATATCGTAACGGTACGGAAAAATTTATTCCCAACGCAATTGATTACGAAATGAACTTCCACGAAGGGATGTGGGACATTTACGACGAGAAGCATAATTTTCCGGATCAGGTCGCAATTGAGGACGACGCAAAGCTGGAGCGTGTTGACGAACCGGAAGATGAAGCGCAGCAATAGAAGATGTTATTTACACCTCCCATGATTCGGGGCATTTAGATTTGCGTGGCGCGTCCGGTATCGAAGCGCGAGAGATTATAGGCGGCGATGTCCTCAACCCAACGCCGCCTGTCATCACCGTCACGTTGGGGTGACTGTGAGGGGCGGAAGCGTTCAGCTTCTAGCCGCCTGCGTCCTCACTCCGCAGACGACCACGCCCAGTATGGCAGGCATTTTATTCAGTTTCGATTTGCTGTCAAGAGAAACTTGTCAACATGCTATTTCGCCGCGAAGACCAGTTGAGTCACATCACTGCTGGGCAGCACCCCGGTCGAGCGTCTGAATAACTGGCTCTTGATAACATTCATCATCACAGAAGGGTTCACAGGCTTAATGATGTAAGCATCGCTGCCAGAGGCCATCACAGCATCGCGGCATGCCTGACTGTCCGGGCCTGCGTAAGCCACAATCGGGACGCTGCTCATCCCCTGTATGCTTCTCAGCCTCTGCGCGGTTAAGACGCCGCTCAGTTGCGGGTTGTTCAGATCAATCAGAATGAGGTCGGGCGCTACATCGGTCGCTTTTTGAAAGGCTTCCTGGCTGGTCACAGCTTCGACCACTTCATAAAATTCTCTGGTCAGATAAAACTTGAGCATGACACGGTTCTGCTCATTCTCGTCAATGACCAAAATAACGGGATGAGGGGTGCGACTTGTCTTCCTTGGGGGCATAGAGAGACACCTCTTTTTAACTTGGATAAATTGTCCGGCGCGATGGTCAGCTTTTTAGGGATTGTAATCCGCAGAAAAGTCCTGCCATTTTACACATGCCGGTTTAACAGTCAAGAGAAATTTTCCACAGGCTCATTATCAAAGGGTTTGTAATCCGTTTAATGGGAAATATATGGAAATTCAGGGAGTTACACCTAAGCAGCTTAGCCGGGCGAGCCGCGTGGCTAAGCCTGTGGATTTCCGCGTCAGCTTCTTTACAGACCTTTTGCTGCTGCCTCAAGCAACGCGCCGCTAATCGCTTAGCAGTTTCATAAAAAGGTCGTACGCTGATTCATCGAGTGAACTGTCTCACCTCTTCCACTGTATAAGGTGGACGTTTACGGTGAATAATAGCGTGGCAATTAGGGCAGACAGGACGTAAATCCCGAATTGGGTCAAGCTCGTATTCTTAACCTACAGATGAGATAGGAGTTAGGTGATGTACATGAATGTAATCTCTTCCCAATTCACCATAACGTTCTTCAAAATTGAAACCACATGGGAAACAATCTAATCCATAATGTTCAATACATGCGTGCCGCGCTTTTGGGTCACGTTCATAGGCATTAATAATAATCTGCCGAGTTGCGCCTTCAATATAAGTATGAGAATCTTCTACTTCTTCAGGTAAAGAATAAATATTCAGTTCTTCATCACTTGATTGCCGTCGCTGAACTGTAACGATAGCTCTGCTATTATCACTAAACTCAAACTCTAGTACATCGCCGAAAACAGCGCCAATTTGTTCGAGATTTGCCTCGGTCAATCGAGCACGATTTTCAACGTCAACACTAATACTAAATAAAAGGCTTTCACCTTTAATAGGACTTTTTGTGACTGCTATTACATTATTCTCTTGGTAAAAGTATAGTCTGTCCCCATATCCTGCGTTAAATTTTTTAATGAGACCAACATGCAACTTCGTGCGTCGGTCAACTGCGCTCGACATGAACGTTTTGACTATATGGGTCGTTCCTTTTCTGTTAGTACCAGCCAATTATGCCCCTCTGATTTTCGTATGACAGCTTATTAAACCAATGAGTAAATCGTCTAAGGTTTGCTCGACTGGCTTGTTAGTCGAATCTAGCAACGGAAATCACCGCTTCTTCTTTCTCTTCCTTACATCAAATAAAGTTTGTTCTGTAAGAAGTTCGTATTTTCGAGCCGCACCTTCTACTCTTAGTCGCTTAATTGCTGCTTGGCAATACTGTTCGTTATTGTCTATCAGTATGCTCCGACACCCGGCTGACAGAGCGGCTATACCAGTCGTGCCACTGCCGCCAAAGGGGTCAGCTATAAGACCATTCTCAGGGCAAAGCAGTTTTATGAAGAATAATGGTAGGTCAACCGGAAATACTGCCGGATGCCCCTTATTCTTGCCAACGAGCGCTAGACTGAGCACGTTGGAGGGAAGTACGGTCTGCTTATCAACCCACCTTGAGAGATCACGGCCAAAGCCGCTCTCATTCACCGAGTTATGACGACTCAGATCGTTCTCACCTAGCTTTGCCATGCGTGACTCAACCCAATCACCGATTGGTTTTCTTACAGCGTCTTGATTCAAATGAGGGCGTTTGGATTTAGCTAAGTGGAAACAGTATTCCCAACCATCGCGCAGTCGCGTAGGCCAGTATCCCGGCATCGGATTAGTCTTATGCCACAAATAATCATCAATGCAGAACCAACCACGTTCAGAAAGGGCTTCGATAGTATGCCAAACGTAACGATGCCGAATGCCATCCACAATCTTATCTTTGATATTCAATACGAAGCTGCCAGAGGGCTTAAGCGCATTAAAGAAAGGTTCGTGAAAGGTTAGAAACCAATCAACATACTTATCTGGATGTACGCTGTCATAATGCTTGTGCCTCGCATCTGCGTAAGGCGGCGAAGTGACGATGAGATCAATTTGTCCGACGTAATCTTTCAATACCTCTCGTGAATCGCCGGGGATAATCTTGCATGTCGCATTATCGTTCTTAAAAGTTAGCTCAGTAGATGGTAGGCTCATCACAAATCCTCGTCTTTAATGTCTTCATTCCTTCGAGCGAGTTCTTTTTGACGGTGCTTTACAGAAGAAGTTGACGAGCTTGTAAGGGTTATTGAAGTTGCCAAGCTCATCAACTAAGCCCTCTTTGATGCAAGCTTCTCCAAAAGCGTCTAACAGCTTGTCAGGTACATCAACTTGTGTTGGTAACTCGTCAGCAGCATAAGACGATACGAGCACATCAAGCACAAGAGTCATTATTTCTTCATAAGAGTAATTAGCAAAGAAAGGCCAGAAGAAATCGGATAGCCAAATCTCAGTATTTACTGAATGAGCAACTTTTGTCTTCTGTGCTCGCTTAATATACCGCGTGCCTCTATCCATTGCGATACCAAAAACGCAACAGTATGGCCCAGTATGATTCTTGTCGTTCTTAGCAACCTTTTCCAGAGCCTCAATTGCTTTCGGCCAGTCAGCGCCGCCCATAGTATTGCTTCTATTTTTTACTGATACATAAAGGTTGAGCGGCTTCTTTATTTTATCTTTAAATTCAATGACTGCGTTGAAGTCGCCTTCGGTTGTTCCAATATCTGATACACTTTTGAATCTCTTGGAGTGAGTAGCGCAACCAATAACTAAAAACTGATAGCGTCAACCTGAGTTCATTCGTTCTCGTTGCAGCGTCTTGTTGCGAAATTGCTCAATGCCGACATCCCTATAATTCACGAGCGCGGCGCGAAGCTGAATCTGACTGAAGAACTGATACTCGAACTACATCGCCTGAGCAGAGCGGGCTTGGGAGACGCCGGGCAGTATAAAGAGCGTGACAGCGACATCATCGAGAAGTACAAGGACGGGCGGCAGAGAGTTCGCTTCAAGACGGTGCGCGTCGCCGACACGCAAAACTACATGCGTGCACTAATTGATTACTGGAATCGGAATCTCAACGAGCGCTGGGTTCACCCGTTGATTGCCCTCGCCGCTTTCAATCTTGACTTCCTCTGTATTCATCCGTTTCGTGACGGTAACGGTCGCGTCTCGCGTCTCCTGCTATTACTCGGATGTTATCAGCTTGGTTACGAAGTCGGTCGCTACATCAGCCTTGAACGGTTGATAGAAGAGAATAAGGAGCGCTATTACGAGACGCTGGAACTCAGCCCGCAAGGGTGGCACGAAGGTAAACATGATCCCTGGCCTTTGATAAACTTCCTGCTCTACATCCTGAAACTTGCTTACGGAGAATTCGAGAGAAGAGTAGGCCAGACATCCTCTCCCAAAGGCGCGAAGACGGAGATGATAGAAGCCGCTATTGAATCCACGAAAGGGCTTTTTACAATTCGTGATCTGGAAAGAGCTTGCCCGGGCGTGAGCCGCGACATGGTGCGTCGTGTGCTGCGCAGCCTCCGAGAGGCAGGAAAAGTTGAGCCTTTAGGTCGCGGCCCGGGAGCGCAATGGCGGAGAAGAGGTAATACCCTTAAAAAGAGGTAATAAAGAGGGTAATGTGAGGAGGCCATACAAATAAAGGGCATGACCGCAACGCTTATCGAGTTGGCACGTGACACGGCTCTCTTGCACGAGTTGGCCGGTGAGCGCAGCTACGAGCGCGGCGAAAATTACGCGGCTGAGAGTTATGTGCATTCCATAACTGAGTACAAGGGGAAGCTTGTCGCCATCGTTACCGGCACGCACGATTATCAAGTTAAGTTGTGGGTCGAGCGAAATGAGCTTGAATATTCATGCACGTGCCCGATGGGTGAGATGGGCGAGTTCTGCAAGCACTGCGTCGCAACTGCGCTTGTCTGGGCTGGCGAGGCGGAAAGCGCCGATGAGAAACGCAGCGGGAGAAAGACCGGCAGGAGCAGCACGGCAGCGGGCAGGCGAGCAGGTACGCTTGATGATGCCCGTGAGGCCATCGCGCGCATCGGCAAGATCGGAGCTTTAATGGAGCAAGCGGGACATGTCGCCGAATTTTCAGAGTATGTCATCGGTCTCAGGCTCAGACATAAGCCAAAACGCAACTTCATCAAACTCCTTGCTCAATATTAGAACGTAAGCTTATGTATAAAGGTCACGGTGATCTATTTCAGTTTCAATCCGCTTTCAACGCGGCATGCATTCTCACTCTCACACAAACGAGATCGCCAACTTTGCCGGAAAGGGTTTCAATCCGCTTTCAACGCGGCATGCATTCTCACGACGACGGCGACTCACGGAACGATGACATCCGAGATGAGTTTCAATCCGCTTTCAACGCGGCATGCATTCTCACTCCAGTTCCAACAGGCCACTAAAGCCATCGACCGGGTTTCAATCCGCTTTCAACGCGGCATGCATTCTCACCGTACCAAACCCCAAACGCCCAACTTAGCGATTACGTTTCAATCCGCTTTCAACGCGGCATGCATTCTCACTTTCTTTTCATGGCTGCTTCGGGGCCTCCTTTTTAGTTTCAATCCGCTTTCAACGCGGCATGCATTCTCACTTCCGGCGTCGGCGTAGAGGTTCTTCGGCAAGTTGTTTCAATCCGCTTTCAACGCGGCATGCATTCTCACCGCAAGAGCTGCTATCAAAGTCACTCCCCCGGAAACTGTTTCAATCCGCTTTCAACGCGGCATGCATTCTCACGTTTGGGAGCGTTGGGTCCTACTGAGTAGGCGGGAAGATGGTAAGTTTCAATCCGCTTTCAACGCGGCATGCATTCTCACAATTCTGTCCGAGGTGATAAGGATGAAGAAAAAGTTTCAATCCGCTTTCAACGCGGCATGCATTCTCACGGCTCGTGCAGATAATCTCCGTGGATACGCTCTATATGTTTCAATCCGCTTTCAACGCGGCATGCATTCTCACTGAGTAAAGTCGAATCAACCACCACCGTGACTAAAAGTTTCAATCCGCTTTCAACGCGGCATGCATTCTCACGCGATTCTATACGGCATCGACAGATTGGCAAGAGGCGTTTCAATCCGCTTTCAACGCGGCATGCATCCTCACGTTATTCAGAGGCGCTTGCGAAAACGAGAGGAACCGTTTCAATCCGCTTTCAACGCGGCATGCATTCTCACTGACAACCTGCAGGAGGACCAATACAAGCTTAGTATAAGTTTCAATCCGCTTTCAACGCGGCATGCATTCTCACATCGTTCCAGATGAAGATGGGCCGCACACAGGCTTTCGTTTCAATCCGCTTTCAACGCTGCATGCATTCTCACCCGCCATAGCGGCGTCTCCCCGGATGAATAGTGGGTTTCAATCCGCTTTCAACGCGGCATGCATTCTCACCAGTGGGACTGCGTCAATAAGGTGGCTAGGCGCGCTTAGTTTCAATCCGCTTTCAACGCGGCATGCATTCTCACACAAAGTTGTGCTGTGGTTACGGACGCCTCTTTGTGTTTCAATCCGCTTTCAACGCGGCATGCATTCTCACACAATCGG
>DATHJK010000406.1:0-6492 GCA_035316225.1 Pyrinomonadaceae bacterium | reverse complement strand
TTGATCTTCTTCCACAAATCGTCGGGGATATGCCATATTGTTTGAAGAGTGCGTTTGCGAGCCATTGTTTTGTTCCATCCAAACAAAACATACAGGTTCAATTACGCACTCGCTAGTTTTGGGATAGGCTCTTAGAACAGGATGACGACGCGCAAGTGATTTTCGAAACACTAAATGCTCGGGGCGAACCACTTCTTCCAGCAGACCTGCTACGCAATTTCATCTTCCTTCGCGCTGCTCGCCGCGGCGAGCCTCAAGAGGCGCTTTACAATAATTATTGGCGACGGTTCGATGATCCCTTCTGGCGGCAGGAAGTACGGCAGGGGCGTCTAAATCGTCCGCGCAGCGATATCTATTCATGCAGCACTTTCTGGCGAGCCGGCAGACGATAGATATTCCTGTTAAGCACCTGTTCGTTGAATACAAATTTTGGATCGAGAAGAAAAAGCCCTTTTCGACAGTAACTGAAGAGGTTGCTACTCTAGCACGGCAAGGAGATGACTTCCGCAGAATTATTCAACCTAAGAAGAGTGATATCTTATATCCGCTTGTAACATTCCTAGACCATTTCGACATAAGCACCGCATACCCGCTACTACTGCGCTTGTTGGATACTGGCCTAGAAGATGAGCAGTGGCAAATTGTCTCGGAGATTTTGGAGTCTTATCTGCTCAGGCGGGCAGTCTGTGGTCTGACAACAAAGAACTACAACCGCGTGTTCCTAGTGTTGACACGCTCTCTCCATCGCGATGGGACTTCTCCCGAGAACATTCGGAAGTATCTTTATGGGTTAAAAGGGGACTCGACAGAATGGCCGTCCGACCAAGCGTTTCAAAAGGCATGGCAAAGCAAACACGCCTACCAAACACTACAGAACCCAAAGATCGTTCATATCTTGCGCCGCTTGAACGACACTTACATCAATGTCAAGAGTGAGAATATTACAATCAATAGCCCACTCACTGTAGAGCATATACTGCCCCAGAGCTGGATTGATCATTGGCCGTTACCCGATGGTTCTAAGGGACTCACATGGGCTGAACGCATCAAAGCTGAGCCAGGAGACCCGAGGGCAATAGCAGCAGATCGCAGAAATGCGTTGCTGCAAACTCTTGGCAATCTCACGATCCTCACTCAAGCACTGAATTCCTTAGTGTCCAATAGCGGGTGGACGATCAAGAAGCCAGCACTGCTAAAAGCCTCGCTGCTACCGATAAATCAACAACTCCACGAAGCTGATACCTGGGATGAATCGGCTATTGAGGAGCGCTCTAAAGAGTTATTCGAACGGGCTATAAAGATTTGGCCGAGACAGCCGTGATCTTCATTCTTACATGGGAAAGATTAAGGCGGTTGGCAGCCTGCTTTCAAAACAGCACATGGATGGGGATTTGAACGGGACAATATAACTGCATTGTCCTGTTCATTATTATGATATATACCGAAACCTCAAATTTTATCTCGGCGTGAAAGTCTAAAGCCTAAACTATAATGTCCAGTTAGAGTAGTACAACTTTATGAACACTTCCTGAATAAAAGTCGTGATATGGCTCTGCTCGACTGCCAGAATGACTCTCACGTTTATGAAGCTTTATGAACTGACGCCCGAAGAGATTACGATTGAAGAAGATGAGCAAGCGGCTTTAGAATGTATGGGGCAAAACGGCAATCACATTTGAAAGGACGCAGCAAAGCATTATGTTAACGAACTACATGCGAGCGGCATTGCATCATGCGCGTTACGAGATTCTGCCCGACGACAACAGTTTTTACGGGGAAATCGCGGGCTTCAATGGTATCTATGCCAATGCCTCTACGCTCGAAGCGTGCCGTGAAGAGTTAGCGGAAGTGTTGGAAGAATGGATTCTCTTTCGCATCGCCAAAGGCTTACCTCTGCCCGTCGTTGACGGACTCGAACTGACGATTAAGGAAGTGGCTTGAGCCGTGCCGCGCTTCGGTTCTATCTCACGTAAAGATTTAATTCGGTATCTACGTCAACTCGGCTTTGACGGCCCGTATTCCGGCGGCAAGCACCAGTTCATGCTCAAAGGCGACCTCACGCTTCGCATCCCCAATCCACATCAAGGCGACATCGGCAAAGAATTGTTGGCGAGACTATTACGACAAGCTGACATAGACAAAGACGAATGGGAACATCTCTAACCGCTACACCAAACACGCGGTCTGAATGGCGATTGTTGAAGGATGAGGCAATTGAATCTACCTAATGTACACGTTGCCATTGTAGAGCGCGGAAAGATTGTTGAATACCTGCTTAATGCTGCCCACCCGGACAATGGCGGTAAAGCTCCATTCTTTATCGCGCTCGGCTTCGAGGCGGATAACTGGGAGACGCTCGCCGCAGCTTTTCGTCAAATGGCCTTAATATCTAAGGCTACTCAAAACATGGAAACTATTCACGGCAAGAAGTATATTGTTGACGGAGCTATTGAAACCCCTGTCGGCAAAATGCCTGTAGTTCGTGGCATCTGGATTATAGATACGGGCGAAGATGTTCCGCGTCTGGTCACAGCATATCCGTATGAAGGATAGAGAAAATGATTAATGAACACGAAAGAGTAGTGTTGACCGAATCAGTTCCCGGCTCAGGTCTGGAAGCAGGCGACGTTGGCACGGTGGTTCATGTTTATAAAGACGGCGAAGCTTTCGAGGTCGAGTTTGTTACCCTGGATGGTCATACGGCAGCCGCGTTGACGCTGGAATCATCGCAAGTCCGGCCTGTAAGCAGGCGCGATATTACTCATACACGTGAGCTATCGGTTGCGTAAGCGCAGAGATAAAACCAAGAGCCGCAATCCCCCCTACGTGCAGGTATAAACCTCAAGAAGCACGCAAAGATCGCCACTTCTACGAAAACCGATTGCACCGCGCTCGACCGCCAGAATGACTCTCACGTTTATGAAGCTTTATGAACTGACGCCCGAAGAGATTGCGATTGTTGAAGCGTGTCGGGGATGAGGCATGTTAAAATCAGCAATGGAGGTTGGCTGTTATGAAACGAAACTTTAACGCAACCGTCTGGCAAGAGGGAGCGTGGTTTGTCGCTCAATGCCTTGAAGTTGACGTTGCTTCGCAGGGCGCAACGGAAGAAGAAGCTTTAGAGAATCTAAGCGATGCTTTAGAACTTCATTTCACACCTCCTGTCGCTACCATCACCCCACACGTCCGCACCGTAGAAGTTGAGGTTGCTGCGTGAAGCCCTGCCTTATCGTGAAGTCAAACGCAAGTTAGAGGCGGCTGGCTTCGCAGAAGCCACACAGAGCGGAAGCCACGTCAAATTTGCCAAGACCACCACTGAAGGCACACGCACGGCAACCGTTCCGAAGCATAGAGAAGTCGCCGCCGGAACGCTTCGCTCTATCCTACGCCAAGCCGGATTAAGCGAAAGCGAGTTTGAAGAATTGTAATAATCAACCGCCAACTTTTTCATTAAAGCCGAGCGCGTTTGCAACAGTCACATACAGACCGCAACAGCAACTTCTACGAAAACAAATTTGCTTCGCTCGACCGCCAGAATGACTCTCTCGTTTATGAACTGACGCCTGAAGAGATTGCGATTGCTGAGAAAGCAGAGAGACAGGCGACGAGTGTGCTGTTAAATCAGCCAGTTGCTTGGGCGCTGTTGAACATCAGGGCTATAATCATCGTATTATCTGAAAAACTCGTATCGGAAGGAGCACCCTATGTTCTGTCCTCAATGTGGCTCTACTCAAAATGACGAATTGAAATTCTGTAAGGCGTGCGGTGCGAATCTACACGCCGTGCGCCAGGCAATCGCCGTGCGCGATACAGGCGAGAAGTTCGATTGGAGCAAAACGTGGGTCGCCGAAATGTTTCTCTCCGAGAGCGAGCGTAAAAGGCGCGAAGGAGAGATAGAGCGCGAGCGTGGCATCACCCCGGAGATTAAGCGCTACAACGAAATCAAGGCGGGCGTCATCACGAGTTTCATAGGCATAGGGGTGATGATCTTTCTTTACGTCTTGATGCAGGGCATCATTTTAAGCGGACAGAACCCGGCGAGTGATATACCAATCCTCAGCCGAATATGGGTCGCAGGGACTATCCCATTCTTCATCGGTCTGGCCCTTATAATCAACGGGCTGTTCGTGAGCGAAAGGCTTGTCAAGGTTATCAAGCAGCACGAGCAGACGGGGCAGAACATTTTTGATAGAGACAGAGAAAATCCTGCGCTCAAATCTGCCGATACGGCTGAATTCATTCCCTCCAACTTTAGCGTAACCGAAGGGACGACCAAACATCTCAGCAGCCCCAGCCAGAAGCAATAAGATTCGGGCAGCACAGGCAACGAGAAAATTCTTTGCGCTCCTTATACCGGATTGCGGTCAAAGAAGAGGAATCGAGGATTTCACCGCCGCAGGCCAAGAGAGAGAGAAGCACTGAGAAACGCAGAGAGTTGAATGCTATTCACTCTCTGCGTTTCTACGCGCATCCTCTGCGGTGAATTCAAATTCGCGCTCAACTGAAATTGCTTCTATCAATCGCCAGGCTTCATACGTTCACCTATGTCCACTCGCCAAAGCGCGCTTGCTCCATTGTTTGCTGCGACGCTCCTTTTGAGCGCGGCGCTGATATTCTGGGTAGAGCCTATGGTGGGAAAGATGTTGCTGCCGCTTCTGGGCGGCGCGCCATCCGTGTGGAACACATGCCTGCTCTTCTTTCAGACAACGCTGCTTGCCGCTTACGCCTACGCGCTCGCCGCATCGAAGTGGCTGACGCTCGGACAGCAGAAGATCGCGCATCTCGCGCTGCTCATACTCGCGTTCATTACTTTGCCTATCGCGCTCTCGACCGCGACTCTAACCTCCGTGCCTGTAGAAGCGAACCCTGCATTCTGGCTGCTGGGTCGGCTGGCGATTACAGTTGGACTGCCCTTCTTCATACTCGCGGCCAATAGCACGCTTCTGCAAAATTGGTTCGCGGCAACCGGCAGCGTGCGCGCACGCGACCCTTACTTTCTCTACGCAGCATCGAACGCGGGCAGCCTGTTGGGGCTTATAGCCTACCCCGCGCTACTTGAACCGCGCTTCACTCTAGGCAGGCAAAGCGCACTCTGGACGCTGGGCTACTGCCTGGTTCTAGCCCTCGTCGCTCTCTGTGCCGTTAGTGTTCGGCGCACAAACTCGCGGAAACAAAGCGCAGGCTGCGACAATCAATCAACGACCAACCCGGCATCAAGCGAGAACGATAGAGAACAGGTAACGAAGGGCGGCGAAGAACGAAAGATTGAGGATGAAAGAATTGGGGATGAGCCGATTACTCTCGGTCGGCGACTGCGCTGGCTCGCGCTTGCGTTCGTGCCGTCGAGTCTGATGATGGGTGTGACCGTATTCATCTCTACAGACATCGCGTCCATTTCGTTGCTCTGGGTCATCCCGCTCGCGCTTTACTTATCAACGCTCGTGCTGGCCTTTGCCCCGATTAAACTTTTAAGCCCTCGCCTGCTCACGTTCGCGCTTCCGGGTGTGACCATATTGCTTCTGCTGGTCTATCTCTCAGGGGCCACGCAGCCCATCGCGCTGCTGATTCTTCTGCACCTCATCTACCTCTTCGTCGCGGCGCTCTTTTGTCACACGCTTCTGGCGCGTGACCGTCCACCTTCGACGCATCTGGCAGAATTCTATCTATGGTTTTCGATGGGCGGCGCGCTCGGCGGGCTATTCAACGCGCTCCTGGCTCCGGCCATCTTCAATTCTGTTATCGAATACCCGCTCATGATCCTGCTCGCCTGCCTGCTCATCCCGCGCGCTCATGGGCAGGACAGCACGGCGCGAACTCGCCGTCTGGACCTGATACTGCCCGCATGCATCGGGCTTCTTACTTTTGGATTCGCCTGGGTCGCGCGGCGTTTCAGCCTCGAATACACGCAGGCACTAGCGCTCTACGCGGGCGCGCCGCTTCTCATCGCTTACCAGTTCCGGCGTCGTCCGTTGCGCTTCGCACTCGCGCTCGCGGCGATTGTTATAGGCGTGCAGCTATTCACGCGCTCTGACGCGCACACGCTCGCAGCCGAGCGAAACTTCTTCGGCGTACTGAAAGTCACACGCGACGAGCAGAACAGGATGCACAGGCTTTATAACGGCATCACCCTGCACGGCAGCCAGAGCACAGACCCTGCGCGCAGGTGCGAGCCTCTGACCTATTATCATCGTGAAGGCCCGTTCGGCCAGATAGTCTCGGCCTTTCAATCTGAGTCAGCCGGGCGAGACGTTGCCGTCATAGGTTTGGGCACGGGCGCGACCGCCGCATACTCGCGCGAAGGAGAGCAGTGGACTTTCTACGAGATCAACCCTGCGGTCGTGCGCCTTGCACGCGCGCCTGAATACTTCACCTACTTGAGTAACTGCGCGCACGCTCATACTTCAATCATTCTGGGCGATGCGCGCCTGCAACTCGAACGCGCGCCCGCAGGCGCTTACGGTCTAATAGTTCTGGACGCATTTAGCTCCGACG
>DATHJK010000405.1:0-14410 GCA_035316225.1 Pyrinomonadaceae bacterium | reverse complement strand
GGTTACGTGGTCAATCTTTACCAGCGCGGAACCGCCAGCCTCAAGCGCATGTACGCAGTGTTCGCCATTAAGCCTGAGATACGGGACGCGCCGGACGTTAAGGAGCAGCCGCCGATTCAGGGGAGAATCGAATTTCGCAACCTGACTTTCCGCTATAGCGAGACTCGTGAGGCTGCGCTCAGCAACATTAATCTGACGATTGAAGCAGGGCAGACTGTTGCTTTCGTTGGGCGAACGGGAAGCGGTAAATCAACGCTGGTGAATTTAATCTCGCGCATTCTGGAGGCCGAACCCGGTACGGTCTTCGTTGACGGGGTTTCTGTGCGCGATTACCCGCTCGCGCAGTTGCGCGGCAGCATAGGCGCAGTCCCGCAGGAGACATTTCTATTCAGCGACACGCTGGCCGACAACATTGCTTTCGGAGTTGAAAAGGCGGAGCGCGCGGAGATTGAGTGGGCTGCGGAGATTGCAGGGCTGGCGGACGACGTGCGCAGCTTTCCTGATGGCTTCGACACGATGGTGGGGGAACGCGGCATCACACTTTCCGGCGGCCAGAAGCAGCGCACGGCGATTGCTCGCGCCGTCATTCGGCAACCTAAAATTTTAATTCTGGACGACGCGCTCTCTTCGGTTGACACTTACACGGAAGAGAAAATTCTTGGCCGGTTGCGCGGCGTGATGCGCGACCGCACGAGCCTTATAGTCTCGCACAGAATCTCTACCGTTCGTGACGCCGATTTAATTTGTGTGTTAGATGAGGGCGAGCTAATAGAGCGCGGCACGCACGAAGAACTGCTCGCGCTTGGCGGCGAGTATGCAGACCTCTACGAGCGGCAACTTCTGGAAGAAGAGTTGGCGGCGAGCTAGAAGATAAGGAGTCCCGGCTAAGATGATGAATGAAAGCTCAACTCAAGCGGCAGTCGCTGCTCGTCACCGTACATTGATTGTCCTCTGGGGTGCTCAGTTAGCCTCAATCGGCCTGTTCGCCCTGTTAACGATTCTCATCAGAAACGGCGCGGCGAACACCGGTAACAGAGGCAATGCCGCTCTTACCCTGACGTTCACTGCGCTCGGCGCGTTCGTCGTAATCGTCTCTCTTTTGATGAAGCAGAAACTGGTTGCTCGTGCTATAGAAGAGCGTAGTCTACAGAAACTACAGACAGCTTACGTCGTGGCCTTTGCTATGTGCGAAGTTGGCGCGCTATTCGGCCTCGTGGATTTCTTCATCACCGGAAATCCTTACTACTATCTGCTGTTCGTTCTAGGCGTAGCCGGTTTAATAATAAATTTTCCGAAGCGCAACGACATTCTTGCAGCGATGCAGGCGAATAGATTTTAAGAGTTGCGCTGGATTTTGTAGATAAAGAATTTCAGGGAAACATGGCAACGGCGGTCAAACAATTTCACGAAGAAGAGTCAATCGGGAAGACATACGATCTTCAAGTTGCGCGCAGGCTCCTGCGTTACCTGAAACCTTACCTGCGGCTTCTCTTTCCGGCGCTATTGCTTACGCTGCTCCTGAACCTGCTGGGCATCTTGCAGCCGAAGTTCACGCAGTATTCGATTGACTGGTTCATAACTCCGCGCACTACTAATGGCCTGACGATCTTCGTTCTGGTTTACGTCGCCGTGCAACTGGTACGCCTCGTCTTCTCATATTTTCAGGCTTTGCTTTTGAACACCGTCGGCCAGTACGTGATGTACGACCTGCGCAGCGAGCTTTACGATAAGTTGCAGCATCAGGAGGTTGCCTACTTCGACCGCAACCCTGTCGGGCGCATCATGACGCGGCTCACTTCGGACGTGGACGCTCTCAACGAGCTTTTCACTTCGGGCATCATAGAGCTTCTGGGCGACGTTGTGCAGATAGTCGCCATCATGTTCGTGATGCTCTACATGGACGTGCGGCTCACCTTCATCTCGCTCCTGACGGTTCCATTGCTGTTTGCCGCGACTAGCTGGTTTCGCAAAGGGGCGCGACGCGGCTACGACATGGTTAGAACCAGAATCGCGCGCATAAACGCATTCCTTCAGGAACATCTTTACGGCGCGCAGACCGTTCAGCTTTTCAACGCTGAAGAAAAATCGCTGCGCCGCTTCGACGACATCAACGACGACTACCGCAACGCCAACATCGAAACTATCTTTTACTACGCAGTCTTCTTCCCGCTCGTTGATTTCATATCGGCTATAGGCATAGCGCTCGTAATCTGGTACGGCGGCTGGCGAGTCATGCAGAACACGCCCGGCCATACTGTGCTGAGTTTGGGCGCGCTCGTCGCCTTCATACAGTATTCGGGTCTGCTCTTTCAGCCCATACGCGACATCTCCGATAAATACAACGTGCTTCAGGCGGCGGTCGTCGCCTCGCACAGAATTTTCCGTGCGTTCGACCTGCCCATCCTGATTCTGTCTCCGGAAGAGCCGAAGAAGAGAGGACGTGCTCTGGGTCGCATTGAGTTCGAGAACGTCTGGTTCGCTTACAATGATGAAGACTGGGTTCTCAGGGACGTTTCCTTTACGGTCGAGCCGGGTCAATCGGTCGCGTTCGTAGGGCATACCGGCGCAGGGAAAACTACTATCACGAATCTCTTGATGCGCTTTTACGACGTTCAGCGCGGGCGAATCTTGCTGGACGGCGTTGACGTGCGCGACTGGGACTTGCAATCGCTACGCGAGAATTTCGCGGTCGTGTTGCAGGACGTGTTTCTTTTCAGCGGCACGGTCGAGAGCAACATACGGCTGGGCCACGCGGATATTGCTGACGAGCGCATTCGATGGGCTGCCGAAGAGGTTCGCGCCGAAAACTTCATCAAGCGCTTGCCGGAAGGCTACCGCACAGAAGTTAAAGAGCGCGGCGCAGGCTTTTCCGTAGGACAGAAGCAGTTGATCTCGTTCGCTCGCGCGCTCGCATTCAACCCGGCTGTGCTTATCCTGGATGAAGCGACAAGCTCCATTGACACAGAGACGGAGCAACTCATACAGCAGGCCATAGAGCGCGTGATGCGCGACCGTACTTCGATTGTCATAGCGCATCGTCTTTCGACCATACAGCGCGCAGACCGCATAGTCGTCATGCATCATGGCGAGATACGCGAGCAGGGCACGCACCAGGAACTTCTTGCAGAGCGCGGTCTATACTGGCGGCTATACAAATTGCAGTACGCCGACGGCTCACGCGGCGAAGAGGTGGAGTCCGAGACAAGCGCGTAATATCCGATTGCAAAAGAGAATGAGGAGCAGGTAATGAGTTAAACGGGCGAAGGTAAGTCCGTCTGTTTTATTTGGTATAAGAGTTAAAGAAGAGATAAGATTTCCTAAGGTAAGATGGCGGCAAATGATGAAAAAGGGCGAGTGCGCACAGAGACGCCCATACACTGGGGCGTGACCGAAGAGTGCCCGCGCAACGGGAAGATGACGAGTTTGAGCCTTGATAGCTGTTTTATTCAGACCAAGGCGGAAGTAATAGTAGGGCAGACTATCCACGTTGATCTTAAGAACTGTCTGGGTTCGCCGCTCCTGCTGCACGGCGAGATTTACTACAGGCTCGAAAGACTGGGGTTCGGCGTGCGATTCGCCGATCTCTGCGAAGATGAGATAGAGAAGCTCAAGGAGATTATCGCGCGAGCGAGCGACGCTCACAGCAGTTGAAGAGGATTTAGTTCTTTGGTCTGTAAAGATGAAGCCGCAACATTGCGGCTTTATTTATTGGATGTTGGCTCGAAGTGAGAGACGAAGCGTAACAGGCTCGCCGCCGAGCAGCGAAGCATTAACAGAGGGCGTAGGAGGAGATTTTAAATCCGGGATTTCAAATTTGAGTCTCAGATTTGAAATCTGAAATGAAAGTTGAAATACGAACTGAAATTCTCTACCTATCCTCTGCTATCACTTCGCTGCTCGACGGCTCGCCTCCCACTTCGCACACACAAGCGAAGGAGAACGTCGGGGCCGAAGTTATTTTATTTCGGACATGGCGGCGATGTAGCAACCGCGCGCCGTGGCCGTGAGCGGGTCTTTGGCGAGTCGAACGTCCGCCAACTGAATTGGGAAATCGCCGCCAGAGTGCAGCATGCTCTCGAATTTCTTCAGGAAGCCTTCAGGCATGGCCGTGCCTCCCGCGACGACTATGGGCATAGGGCGATCAATGCGCGGCAACTGGCTCTGCGCCCTGAACTCCATGCGCAAACGATCAAGCAACGCCTGTAGCACATCCTCGTAGTAGATATTGAGCGCGCGGCTCAGGTCATCGTCGGAGGGACTCAATAGATCAAGCTTCTCTTCTTTGAAGAGTCGCACGCGCGAAGGCGTCTCGTTCAAGACGGCAGCGACGTTCGTGTCTATGTAATCGCCGCCGCGCGGAACGCTGAACGTAATCACAGGCATAGCCATAAACGACACAGCAACGTTGCACATGCCGCCGCCGCAGCTAATCCCTATGCCCGTGAAATTCTCATTCTTCAATTCCGAATAGACGACGGCCATCCCCTCGTTCAATGGCTTTGCCTGGTAGCCCTGCGATTGAAGAAAGCTCTTCAGCACGGCTTCGTGATAGACCAGATTCCCTTCGACGGTATCGCCGCGACCGGGCACGCTGAAGCAGAGCACGTCAGATTTGCGCGACTGCGGAACCAATCGTTTGACGATCATCTGAATGATGTGCTGGCTCATCTGCTCCTTGGCATTCAATAGGCCGTACTGCATGGGGCGGCGCATCTCTGTGTCAAGAAAGCTTGCGAAGAAGTCCGTATCGTTGCCGTAGACGTACAGACTCTCGCAGTTTCGTTCATAAACGATGTTTCGCTGCTTCAGAACATTTTCGGCCATCTCCGAAGCGGGCATGGCTATGAAAGCGTTAAGCTGCGAGCGCGTCTCCTGATCGTATGTGCTGTTGGCGGCGACGATTCTGCTCGTGCCTATGTCAAGGCCGAGCGCGCCGGGCTTCGCCGAAGCCGCGTTAGATTTTCTGGACGAAGATGACGCAGTATCGGAATCGGATTCGGAATTGGATGTGGCTGAAGTTTCAACTCTCTCTTCCATGAATTTCTCCTTCTCTAACTTTGTGTGTGTTTAGTGGGCTAATTCGAGGAATGCAAAGACCGCAATAATGTCGGGCAGCTAATTTATCTTACTGCCCGCTCTCGCGCAAGAGATAAAAAATCTGAGTAGTGTGCTATATGGAAAATATGAGATCGGGCGAGGCGCTCCACTCTTAGTCTCAAACTATGACATTACTAAAATCTGAGGGATAGCAAACAACTTCTAGGATTCAGAATTAGAATCTGCTGAACTATCAGTGCCAGCCGCGTGCAGTTTGCGCACCATATCCATCTGCAAGCGATAACGCTCGCGCATCTGCCGTCGCAGGTCGTCCGTCGTCATGCCAGCCTGTTCAGCTCTCTTCTTAAACTCGTTCGAGCCTACGCCGACCCCTTCCCAGACAGACCCGCCGATCTTGCTCAAAGTCTCTTCATCATAATTGAAGCCGAACTCGCTTACGCTCGCAGGGGCTACCTTGTACTTGTTGGAAAGCCCGAAAGCCTCGAACGGGAAATTTCTAACCCAGTCGTGGTGATAGCATATGAGCATGTTCGATGGGTTCACAGATACCAGACCGTGCGTGACGCAATCGGTGTCGTCAATCTGGTAGCGGCTGCGAAGTATCTGCGTGAGCAGACGCCCCGATACAAGTTGCGCTTCCGTCAACTGTTCGTCGAGCGAACCGGCCTCGCTGTTTGTCTCGAAGCAGACGCCGAGGAAACTTTCGTTCAGGCCGACGTAGATTCCGTTTTGATCTTCCCACACGGAGTTGCCCGCGTGGTTGGCCGCGTGGTCGTCGCGCACTATGCGGTAAATCTGTCCGAAGCGATCAATCACGTAGTTGTACGACCTGTTTCGCCGCACGTATTCAAGCAGGCCGCGCGTATGAGTCTCTATCGAATCGTTGTTGTCGGACGTGAAGGGAAGCAGGTCGCTCTCTGACGTGTGATAGACGATGCCAATGGGTTCGCGCCTCACAGTAGGGTCAACCGCGCTCTTGTTGTGCGGCCAGCCGTAATAGCCGCGCGGGTGATTCTCAGTAGCGTAGTCCATCAGTATGCGACCGCCGTTGCTGTAGCGCTCGTAGTTATCGCGCTGCTCCACCAGCCACACTCTTTCCGGCTTGTAGTCCGGCAAAAATTTAACGCTCGACTGCGGCGCGGGCTGACCGGAGCGTGTCTGGGAAGATTGATTCTGTCCACTGATGCGGGCTTCGACGCTGCGCACTGAACCTGCTATGCCAGAAAAGAGGCTGACCAACAGTAAGCCTGCGACGGCCACACCTGCGCCGCCGAGCGCATAGCGAAACTGGTAGCAGCGGAATAAGAGACGCGCAGAAAGTGGGGCGCGGTTGCGCAACAGCAGATGCCACTGGCTTTTCGTAGAGTGAGGAAGTAGATCACGCAGTTCCTGAAAGATAACTCTGTAGAAACGAAGCTCAAGCGTGAATTTCAGAAGCCTTTGAAAAATCTTATAATGACGCAGGAGGTCGTAGCGGCTGAGCGCTTCATCAAGCTTCTCGTTCGTTGCTGCCTGCGAGAGCGCACTATTGAGAAACCGCAGGCGCATTTCCGGGCGGTCGAAATAGTGCGCGTAGCGCTCGATGATTTTCGAGTACATCAAGACAGTCTCTTCACAAATCATCCGGCTCATTTTACGCTTCTCGGTTTCCCTGCTTGATTCCAGAACTATTCTTTTAATCTGAATCCGATTCGCTACGCATTTACTGAACTGCCGTTACGACCGCAGCGTCGGCAGCTCCTTTGGCGCGTATCTCAGCGCCGTAGCGAGTGGCGTCGTTGCTCGTTGCGAAGCGCCCGGCCTGAACTCTGTACCATATGCCGCGATTCGGTATCTGTGCCTCGACCACGCGAGCATCGAAACCGGCAGCGCGGAGTTTCGCTGCGCGCTCTTCGGCCTGCCCTCGCTCATTGTATGAGCCGACCTGAACGGTGAACCTGCCGTCCTGTGCGGCCTGCGACGGCTGAGCAAGGCTCGGCGCTGGTGTAGCTTCAGGAGCAGGCTCGACGACGATGTGCGGCTGAGGCGTCGGCGCAGGTGTCGGCGTAGGTGTGGGCTGCACTTCTTCAACATGTGTGGCGGGCTTCACCTGCTCGCTCTCTGCGCGCGCGACAGGTGGATGGGCTGCCTGATTAGCCGAATGATTGTTCTCCTGGCTGAGTTTTGCTATCACGCTGCCGGAAGCTTTTCCGGTTCGCATCACAGGCGCGACCATCAGGTTGCAGACTACTATGAGAAATATGAACGCCACGCCGCCCATGAAAAGGCGCGAAGGCGACACTCTCATCAATCTGACACCTTCAGCGTAGAGGTCCGGCGGCGCGCCCGTGACTGTTGTGTTTGCAGCTTCGGAGCGCTCTTCTGGCGCAACTGTAATGTCAGGCGATTGAGAATTGAGCAACAATCCGGCGCTTTGCTCTTCCGCTTTCGGCGGCTCTACTGGCGCGACCGGCTCTTCCCTTTGCGCCTCTTTCTGTTCCGCCGGCGAAGCAATAAAGAGTTCTGGAAGAACGACCATCCCATCATCCACATGACTCGAAGAGGGCTGCTCAGGCAGAATCAGCAGATCATCCTGTTGAATCTCAGGCGGGCAGTGGACCATCTCCTCATTCTGAAGAGCAGTCATTTCAAGCACTGCATCCGTCTCAGACAGAGATAAAGAAGGGGCTAACGCTTCATCTTGAGCAACTTCGTAGCTCGTAGAGCAACGCGCGCAAACGAAACGAGTCTCGGATGTGACCGATGCAGGGTCAACTTCGTCTTCAAGATTGCACTGGGGGCAGATAGCTTTCATTGGTTTTCACTCTTCCTCCCTGAAATCTTTACAGCTTGGATGGTCATCATCTTTTTTCGTGACGCTTTTTCGAGCCTGAGCAGAACATGAAAGGTAGGCTAACGAAAGTTCCGAATAGTTTAATGAGCAGGGGACAGAAAGCTGGCAGGCAAGAACCTGTTGGGAATTTCAAGGTAAACTCTGGTGCGGGCGCGCAGCTATTGTGCCCGCATCAAGATGATTTTATTGGAATATCGCGGTTTAATCAAGCAAAAAATCTTTTAAAATTTTTACTGGTGTTTCAACCTTGAATCATGCTAGATTGTTGATGAGCCGCGACAGGCGGCATTAAGACTGAGTTTTAAGTTGTATGATAACAAGCAGATAGCCTGGCAGGTTCACGCCCCAAGCAGTCACACGCGCCCCTCTCGTTCAATCTGCACTTCGCAAGGCTCTACGAAAAGTTTGATGAAAAGCTCTACAGACTCTTCCGCGCGTTACACGAGGGTCTGGCTCGCATTCGTGAAGTTTCAGTTTTAACTCAACCATGCGTCCCTGACTCTTGCTAACTTCCCGGTCACGATACCCGAACCATCTGAATCCACATGATCGCCACGGCCAATCAACGTTTCGCCAACCTACACATCTGGCCAACAATTCTTCTGGCAACAGGTGTGCTCGTGTATTCTGCGCTCCATTTCTCTTTCGACCAGATAACGATTCCCTTGCTGTTATTGACGCTGGTCGCCATAAGCGCGGGGGCGCGCCTTAGCCTGAAGATTCCGCACGTCAAAGGTCATATCTCGCTCACGGAATTCTTCATCTTCCTGGCGCTGTTTCTCTTCGCAGACGAGTGCGTGGTGTTTCTCGCTGCTGTTGCTACGGCCTGCTCCAGCCTGCGTCGCAATGAAAAGAGCGCGACGCTGTTTTTTAATTCCTCAACCGTAGTCGTATCCACATTCATCAGCGTTCAGCTTCTCAAGCTGAACTTCGGGCCTATCTCTGAACTATCGTTCGGCGCGCATACGGGGTCTCTGGTCATTGCTCTCTGCTTCATAGCTGTAGTGCGCTCCGTTACTCATTCAGCCGTCATAGCCATCAGCGAAGAGATAGGACTCTCTTTCTGGCAGTCGTTGTCCAGCAGTCTGGCGTGGACTTTCTTCACCTACTTCACACTTGCCGGGGCAGCCGGACTCGCCGCTCGTCTCGCTTCAATCATAGGTCTCTATCCTTCCATCACCGGCATGGCTGCTCTCGCAATCGCATATTTCGCCTACTCTTCGCTGAAAAAGCCTGAGCCGCTTGCCGCACAGAACAACGAGTTGGTACGCCACGTGAACTCATTGCAGCAGAGCGAGCAGCTTTTTCGCAGCGCGTTCAACTATTCGGCTGTAGGCATGGCGCTGGTATCTGCAAAGGGTCGCTGGCTTCAGGTCAACCGCTCGCTCTGCGAGCTTCTGGATTACACGGAAGAGGAACTGCTTGCGACGGATTTTCAGCACCTGATTCACCATGAAGATTTGGGGGCTGCGCTGGCTAACATCAAGCGGCTGCTCAAGGGAAAGATCAACACCAGCCAGATGGAGCAGCGCTACCTGCACAAGCAGGGACATATTGTCTGGGTGCTGTGCGGCGTCTCGCTCGTTCATAACGCTGAGACCGACGCAGCGCACCTTATTTTTCAGGTTCAGGACATCACGGATCGCAAACGTGCGGAAGAGCGCCTGCTTCATGACGCATTTCACGATGCGCTCACAGGATTGCCGAACCGCGCTCTTTTCATTGACCACCTGAAGTTGACCATAGCCCGCGCCAAACGGAACAAAGGCCAGATATACGCTGTACTCTTCCTTGACCTTGACCGCTTTAAGATCATCAACGACAGTCTTGGACACATGATAGGCGATCAGCTTCTGGTAGGAATCGCCCGAAAACTCGAATCCTGCCTGAGACCGGGCGATACAGTAGCGCGCGTAGGCGGCGACGAGTTCACCATCGTTCTCGAAGACTTAAGGGAAGAAACGGAAGCCATCTCCGTCGCCGAGCGCATTCAGAAAGAATTGAGCGTGCCTTTCATCTTAGGCGGGCGCGAGGTCTTCACCACGGTGAGCATAGGAATCGCGCCTAGTTCGACGGGCTACGACGAGCCTGAAGAGATACTGCGCGACGCGGACACAGCAATGTACCGCGCGAAGGGTCTGGGCAAAGCGCGCCACGAAGTTTTCGACAAAGCTATGCACGCTTTCGCCATGAACCTTCTGCAACTTGAGACGGACATGCGACGCGCGCTCGACCGACAGGAATTTTTCGTGCAGTACCAGCCCATCGTCTCGCTGGATAATTTCAAGCTGCGTGGATTCGAGGCGCTCGTGCGTTGGCGACATCCTGAGCGCGGCATGATCTCGCCGCTCGATTTCATCCCCGTAGCGGAAGAGACCGGCCAGATAATTCAGATAGGCCACTGGGTTTTGAAGAAAGCCTGTCACCAGATGCGTCGCTGGCAGCGTCGCTTCCCTTCGGAGCCGCCGCTCTTTATCAGCGTCAATCTTTCAATACGCCAGTTCACGCAGCCTGATTTAATCGGACAGGTCAAAGCTGTTCTTGATGAGACCAAGCTGGACCCGCGCAGCCTCAAGCTTGAGATAACCGAGTCTGTAGTTATGGAGAATATTGAGACAGCTACAGAGATGCTGAAGCAGCTACGCGCGCTCGGCGTGCAACTTGCGATTGACGACTTCGGAACGGGCTACTCTTCATTGAGCTACCTGCACCGCTTCCCGATTGACACGCTGAAGATTGACCGCTCGTTCGTCATACGAATCGTTGACAACAACGAAAACATAGAGATCGTGCGAACCATCGTGATGCTCGCGCAGAATCTGGGGATGGACGTTGTTGCCGAGGGCGTAGAGACGAACGAACAGTTGGCGCTATTGAGAAAGCTGGACTGTGAAAACGGTCAGGGCTACTTCTTCTCTAAACCCACGGACGTGAGCGGAGCAGAGAAGATTATTTCCGACACATACACCGAATCACGCGCCTCTTCAAACGTCTATCCAGCGAAAAACCGCCCGTCTCTTGTTGCGTGATAGAAGAGAGACGAGAATTAATTTGAGCGATCCCGTCAGGGAAGAATTAAAATAGCCCGGCAATCTATTGCCGGGCTATTTACACTTAACCCACAGCGAAACGATAGAATTCGCCTTTTCAACAAGCTTCTTCAGTTCACAATCATTTGCGTGCGCGGCTTTGTTTGAATCAGCGCTTCAAGGTTGCGATAAATCTGAAGATAGGTCTGCGTCTCGCGCGGAATGAGCGTGCGCCATTCGGAGCCGCCCCTGTTCAGGTAGAGTCCCAGACGCGCGGGGTTAGAGTTATAGCCTGCGGCCATCAACTCCGCCTGCGTTGCCAGTCCAGATTGATAAGCGGCAACGACATCCGCATTCTGCATCAGGTCGCTCCAAGTGTCCGACATGTAAAGGAGCATCGCTTCCAGAGCGTTCGCGTGATTGCGCATGCCGCTCAAAAAATCCGGGTTCAGGTTAGCAGCCGGATGAAGCCGTCGAATCATCTGGTAGGTGGAAGGTATCATCTGCACCATGCCGCCCGCGCCCGCGAAGCTCACGGCGTAGCGATAGGTGTTCAGTTCGTTCAGCGCATAGAGTGAATAAATCTCTTCGTAGAGCGCAATGCGGTTTTCCATTCGGAAGCGCTCGTGATCCACGTGCTCGACTACGCAGAGACGTTCGGCAATATCAATAATCACAGGCGAGACGGGGACGCCTCTGTCTCTTAAACGCTTCGCAGCGAGGTCAAGCATGTTGTGTATGTAGGTCTGTCCAGCCCTCACAAGCTCTTGTGAAAGCAGCGCCGGATGCGCCGAAGTGTAGTAAGCGGTCTCGCGGTACACGCCGCCACGCTCAATCGGGAACTCCACTATGAGCGGCATTAACTGTCGCCCCGCGTTGTCCGAGACAGTAACCGCCGTGTTCACTCCGTTGACTCTAACTACGCGCAATTGTAGTGTGACGCCCAGGCTGCTGGTCAAAGTCATGCCAGCGCCCTTAACCAGATAGACCGTCTTCGGCACGGTCAACAGATGAATCTGCGAAGAGTCCTGATCCAGCGCAGCGAGCGTCACAAAGTCCGTTGACGGAATCGTCGTTGTCATTGCGGTCGGCGTAGGGCGCGCCTTGAGAAGCCTCTCGGCCTCAATTATGCGCGCGCGAATCCTGTCCGGCGGCAACGCGCGTGCAGGTTGCAATGTCGAGAGCAGTGATGGCGCTTCCGGCGGCGTTAAAGAATTAGGCCGCGCGTTCTGAGTTGAAGAGGGCGAAGTTGATTGTCGCGTGATAGGTGGAATTACAATCGCGGGCGGAGCCGGGGTCGGCCTTTGTTGAGTGGGCTGCTGCGACGGCGGCGGAATGACCGTGACCGTGCGGGGTCTGGTTAGCGGCGTACCCTGCGGCTCAGGGGTCTGTGCGGACGCCGTGCCGATTGTTAAAAATGCTAGGAGAACTGGAAGGACTGGGCTGAATTTCATACTACAAATATTTCCCTTGTACGACTATTAACGCCGGGGGAGTTGGCGAGTACCGCTAAGATTCGCTCTTAACCCTGCGGGTTGTCAACGAAAAAGAGGTTGGTTTTGTATTCGGTCGTGTCTCAAAGATGATGCTGCGATGAAAAACAGACTCGGACAAGCTAATCTTCGAGTTGATGTGCTACGAAGAAGTCGCCTGTCCGAGATGTTCATCGCTGAACGTGAAAAAGAATGGCATAACCGCGCAACAGAAACAACGTTATCGGTGCACAGATTGCGAGCGCCAATTTATCACTGACTACACTTATAAGGCTTACAAAGCTGGAGTGCGCTCGCTTGTCCTGCCAATGACCATGAACGGCTCAGGCATTCGAGACATCAGCCGGGTATTGGGCATCAGCACCAATACGGTGCTCAAACTGATTCGTCAAGCAGCAGAGCAGATGGCTGAACCCGCTGTGCCCAAGCGCATTGCCGACCTCGAACTGGATGAATTCTGGTCATTCATTGAGAAAAAGAAGCGACAACGTTGGTCATGGTACGCTTTCGACCGAAAGCGTAAGCGAGTCACGGCCTTTGTCAATGGCCGACGCACTGACCACAATTGCGCACATCTGCTCAAGAAATTGGCCGATAGCCGCGTCAAACGATTTCACACTGATAAGTGGGAGTCATATCTGAAACTGCTGCCGGAGAAAAATCATCTCGTCGGGAAAGAAGGTACGCGCAACATTGAGCGTCACAACCTTAATTTCCGCACGCATGTTAAGCGGTTACAGCGACGAACAATCTGTTTTTCAAAGAGCGTAGAAATGCACGATGCTGTCATCAAGTTATATGTCCGGCATTCAAATCTTCGACAGCATCATCTTTGAGTCACGACCCTTTGCTTTTAGATTTCTCGTAAGCTTCCTGCGATTGCGCCTATGGCCGAGGCCGCCAGGTCTTGCAGCGCGCCCGACCTTTGTAGAAGACGGAAGCGCGTGGCGATCATGTAGCCGACGCTGAAGCCCAGGCCAGCGTCCAGTGCATAGAGATCGCGCGCCAGCGAACGCTGTGATGCACGCTCGAATGCGTGCTGTAATTCGCTCGGCGTCACTTCCAAATTATCGAACATGAGAACGTCTGATTCGCCGCCTGCGCGCGAACGTCGCCGCGCGTGCTCTCTAAGACGAGCGCGCGCATCCTCTTGAATCTTTCCGGTTGAGACGACGATCAGGTGCGCGGCCTCAGTCTCCGCCTGACGCTCAAGTGCGCGGCGCGCCTGAGCAAGATTCACGTCGCCGTCATGCAGAACGAAAAGGAAAAGCTCGTCGCAGGCGCTCACGATCATCTGCGCTTCGCCTTCGCCTGTGGTTGGGCCAGCCGTGATGGCGGATTCCGGGATGCCGCATTCGCGCAACACACCGCGCACGCGCCCAACCAGCCAGCGCCCATCTTCAAGAAGCGCCCCGGCCTGTTCCGTAGGAGCGATCATCTCTTCAATCTTCTCGTCGGCTATCTTCGAGCCACACTCGCTGCACATGGCGTTGCTCGCAGTGATTATAGAGAGCGCATCTGCCGACGGCAGACGGAACAGCGCTCGCCCTGATTTGCGGCAGCGCACAAGCACTTCGCGCCGTAGCAATCCCACGTCAGACATACGGCTAATCAGAGCGGGGCGAGTTTCGTTCTCGTCACCGAACATCAGTTCAGACATGCGCCCTTCAGTGTGGGCTTCCCGCACACGACGAAGAAATTCCCTTGCCTCTTCGTCCTCCAGTAGCTCAACGGCGCGCTGTTGTTCGAGCGAAGACTCATTGACTGTCGTCGAATTGCTCCCGGCGAAACGCGCAAGTCCCATAGGGACGCGCGGCTCGTCATCGCGCCATTCGGAAAAGAGAGTGCTTGCTCCGTTCCCTTCTACGGTCGCGTTGCGCGCGGCTTCGAGCACGTCGCTCACATTGCGACAGAATGCATCCAGTTTTTTGCGAGGCTCTGTGGTAGAAGCTTCGTAAACAATTCCTGCGCGCATTAGAGCAGCCTCGTCCTCGTCG
>DATHJK010000404.1:0-15094 GCA_035316225.1 Pyrinomonadaceae bacterium | reverse complement strand
GTCGCATCTGGCGCAGACCATCTCGAACTCATGTACGCGATGATGCGAGGACTGGCAGCGGCGTTCGGTCTCGGCGCTGTCTATCATCTGGGCTGGGCGATTGCGAGGTTGTTGCCCCCGGCTTGGGAGGCAACCGCTTGTCTTGTAGTCGGAGCGTTGATGCTGGTCGGAGTGGTTGGAGCTATCATTCTCACGGAACAGTTTCAGCGCGTTAGAGAGGGGATGAGTCGGGGGAAGAGAAGTTTTTCGGGGAAAATCCTGCTCATCACATTCATCATCATAATCTTCTGGGCACTGGTCGGAGAGTTCGGCCTGGGGTTGATGTCGCAGCGGTGGCCCTGGGTACTCGTGGCGATGGGGATGACGATAGCAGTTCTGGCAAGATTCATCCCGGAGCCACCCAACTCCGAAAGACTAAGCATCTGGATAACACGCGCTCTGGCCTCTATGAAGGTAGCGCCCTTAGTCATTACGTTTCTGGCTTTCGGGTACAGCCTGGGTTCATCCGACGTTGACGGTCTGGAAGATCGCGGCAAACTCGGATTGATAATCCTCATGGGTCTTCTGTTTTCGCTCAGGTGCTTTGCCTCTTACCGCTTTTCCGCGCTCGAATCTACGAAAGCAATCTACCTTGATTTCTACAACTACATGAGGTTTAAGGATAAGTGTAATGATAACGATGACGCAGATGAGATTTAGCGCTCATCTTCGGCATTTACAATCCTGCAAGGTGGCGCGTGTCGTTGATGGCGAGTATGCGTACGAAGTCGTTGGAGCGCAGTTCTATGCGGGTGATGCCACAGTTGGCATTGGCTATCCAGACGGGGCGTAAAGTTGGAGCATCCAGCGCGCCCATTATGTGAAGCGTGAGTATGCAGATCGTCCCGGTGTGAGAGAAGATAGCAATGCGCCCACCTCTATTCTCTTCAATCGCGCGATCCAGAACGCGCGATGCACGGTCAAGCAGTTGACGATAGCTTTCACCGCCCAGGATTACGTGCTCGAAGTCGCGGCGTAAGAGCGCGGAGTATTGTTCGGGATGAAGTTCAGCGGCCTCCTCGAACGTCAACCCTTCCATCACGCCGACGCTTCTTTCTCTAAAAGCATCCGTCTTTTCAATCGGAAGATTCGCAACATGCGCAAGGGGTTCTGCGGTTTCAACTGCCCGCAAAAGATCGCTCGAATAGATTGCGCTGAAGTTCTCAGAGGCAAGCGCACGCGCAGTAGCTTCAGCCTGACGGCGACCGCGCTCCGAGAGCGGCGTCGCCGTGTGGCCGCCGAATCGTCGCTCGGCATTTCCTTCGGACTGGCCGTGCCGTATAAGCAGGACGCGCGTGTTTTCCGGCATGACGGTGGGGATCAGGCGAGCACGGGGTCTTTTTCAGGATCGCCCTTTAATTTCTTAGCCTGGTAATGAGTGACCAGGGCGTTGACGATTGCGTCCAGATCGCCTTCCATAACCAGATTGAGTTGATGAATGGTCAGACCTATGCGATGGTCTGTGACGCGGTTCTCTTTGAAGTTGTAGGTGCGAATCTTTTCCGAGCGGTCGCCGGAGCCAACCATAGAGCGGCGCTCTGTGGCCTGCGCTTCATGCTGCTTCTGTTCTTCCAGTTCCTGAAGACGCGCGCGAAGAACGCGCATGGCCTTCTCACGATTTTTAATCTGAGACTTCTCGTCCTGCATAGAGACGACAAGATTGGTGGGAAGATGCGTGATGCGAACGGCTGAGTAAGTTGTGTTAACGCTCTGGCCGCCGGGGCCTGACGAGCAGAAAGTGTCAATGCGTAAATCCTTCGCATCAATCTTAACGTCAACCTCTTCGGCTTCGGGAAGGACTGCTACGGTTATCGCAGAGGTGTGAATGCGACCGCTCGCCTCGGTTTGCGGCACGCGCTGCACGCGATGAACGCCCGATTCGTGCTTGAGACGTGAAAAGACTTTCTCGCCTTCTATGAGCGCTATGGCCTCTTTGATTCCGCCTATGCCTGATTCGGATGCATCCAGAATTTCCATGCGCCAATTCTTGCGCTCGGCATAGCGCGCATACATCCTCAGCATCTCTGCGGCGAATAATGTGGCCTCGTCTCCGCCTGTGCCTGCGCGTATTTCGAGTATAACGTTCTTCTCGTCGTTCGGGTCTGTGGGCAGAAGCAGAAGCTTCAGATCGCTTTCGGCCTGATCCAGTTGAGCCTGCAAAGTCTCAATCTCAACACGCGCAAGCTCGCGCATCTCCTCGTCGTCCGCCAACTCGACAAGCTCACGCGCACCCGCCAGTTCGTTCTTCAGCGACTTCCACTCGCGGTACTTTTCCACCATCTCGCCCAGGCTCCTGTGCTGCTTCGCGGCTTTTCCGTAAGCGGCAGGGTCTGACAAAAGCTCAGGCGACGAGAGTTGATTCGTCAGCTTTTCATATCGTTCTGAAATCTGTTCGAGTTTGTCTAACATCTATTCTTACCGGTCTTATCTTTGAGTGCGCCTTCGCGTAAAGAGTTTCGCAACCGTGTACTGGAAGCCCGGAACAACTTCCTGCCCATCCAATAGATCGTTTTCATTAAGCGTGATGGTCTCAGCGCCTGCGCGATGAATACTGACGGTTCGTCGTTTCGGGCTGATTATCCAGACTGCGCGAGTGCCAGCCGAGAGATAATCATTAATCTTCTCTGCAACCTCATCAAAGCTATCGCCGGGCGAGACCACTTCAACGGCCAGGTCTGGCGCACCGTCCCAGAATTTCTGAGGGATGCCCGATTCTGGAATCCGCTCTTCCCGCACAAACGCAATATCAGGAGCGCGCACAGTATCAGGGCTGGAAGCAAGCTTGAATCCGGTCTCCGAGCCGAACACTTCGCCCAGATTGTTCTCTTCAACATACTGATAGAGCGCTGCCCCTAATCTCAATGCAATTGCGCCATGCTCGCTGCCTGCTGGTGACATTCTCTTTAGCTCTCCCTTCACAAGGTCGTAGCGAAAGTCGTCGTCCGGCATCACGAACAATTCTTCGGCAGTCATTAATTGCGTAGTTGTGCTCATGCCAGATTCCTTTCCGATTCAAATCAGGCGAGCGGTGCAGCGACCGCTTCTGGCTGCGGCTCAAGTTTCAGCGATTCTTTCAAAGCTTCAATCGCAACTTCCAACTGTTTGTCGTCAGGCTCCTTCGTAGTGATGTTCTGTAGCCACACGCCCGGCAGCGTAATCAACTTGAAAACTATCCCGCCCTCTTTCTTCGCGGAGAGCCGAATAATCTCGTATGAAAGCCCCGCGACGAGCGGGATGAGCACTATGCGAACGAGCATGTTGTAGAGAAGCGAGTCGAATTTAATAACGGAGAAGAGAACAATCGAGACCAGCATCACCACCATCAAAAAGCTTGTGCCGCAGCGCGGGTGCTGGCGTGGCTGTGGTCGCGCATTCTCAACCGTTAGAGGCAGCCCGGATTCCCATGTGAAGACCGTCTTGTGCTCAGCGCCGTGATACTCGAAGACGCGGCGAATGTCTTTCACCAGCGAAAAGCTGAAGATCATTATCAGGAAGAACGACATGCGTATCACTCCGTCAATCAGGTTGAACGAGACGGACGGGCGAACGGGGCGCAGGTAAGACTTCACTGATTTGAAGGCGCGTTCGTACCAGGGTTCTTCGATGAAGCGAGCGACGTGACCCATGCGACCGGGGCTTGATTCGTCTGCGGCTGGCTGCGATTGCGTAGCGGTCGCGGCTTGCGCTGTTTCTGTTGTGCGCGGCGTAGCCCAGCCCGTAGCGATGAAAAGCGCGTTGGTCAGCACAAGCGGCGCGACTATGAAGAGCAGCACGTTGAAAAGAAGCGCGAAGACGATTGAGCTTGCGGCGGCAGCCGTTCCGCCTTTCTTCAATTCATCTTTTGACCGTTTCTGCGTCGGGACAGGAATCAGTCCGGGCACAGCGCCCGTTATCCCCGCGAAATCCCCTTCGCCTTCTATGACTGCGGGCGTTAGGGCGACCTCGACCTCTTCCTGCTCTTGAGCGTCTGCGAAAGCTTCGTTGGCGGAAAAATTCAGCGCCTTGATTCCAAGCCCCATTGACTGAACGAGCACCGCGCCGCCGCGTAAGATAGGCAACTTCAGAACAGGATACTTGTCGCTCCACTTTGGCAACTGCGCAGCCGTTCTGACAATCGTGCCGTCGGCTTTGCGCACGGCTATGGCATAAGCGCTGGGCGTTCGCATCATCACGCCTTCAATGACGGCCTGCCCGCCGACGATCAAATCTCTTTCGCTTGTGCTCACTTTGATTAAACCTCACTTTAAGAAAAATCTTTGGGCGAATAGAATAACGCCGACCTCTTTTCCGGTGCTGGTCGCGCCCCTTCTATGATACACGAAGACTGGCGACCGACCCGATGAGCGTCGGCGTTTCTATTAATCTTTGTGGCTAATGCCTTGATGTAAGCGACAGTTCGCGCATGTGAAGCGTTTATCTCACCAAAGCCGAATTACTGCGCCTGAGTGGCTTCAGCCGTCTCTGTCTTCGCTGCATCCGGCTGCTTCCTGGCGTAGCGCCTGTTGAAGCGGTCAACGCGGCCCGCAGTGTCCACAAGCTTCTGCTTGCCCGTAAAAAACGGGTGGCACTCCGCGCAAATCTCAACGTGCAGGTCATCCTTGCGCGTCGAGCGCGTCTTGAACTGGTTGCCGCAAGCGCACTGAACATTAATCTCGTGATAATCAGGATGAATTCCTTGCTTCATGTTTCCCTCTTCCTTCTCCTATAGACGGCTATCCGTGCCTTTCTCTAAACACTCTATGATACGGTTCGCGGACGCGCATCGTCAAGTATGCGGCAAACAGACAAATGTCAGTACCGCCTGCGGTAGCGGGCGGGTGAGAGAAGGGATGAGGGATGAGGGATGAGGGATGAAATGGGTTGAATGAATTGCATGTTGACCTGCTCACTACATTCTTATTCATCCCTTCGCCCTCATCCCTCATCCCTTTTACTCCCCGCCCAGCTTAAGCAGGCGGTACTGACCTGTATTCAAGCGCAAGAAATTACTCGTCAGCAAAGGTCGAGCATCGTATAATCCCCGTCGCCCGGAGAGCACGCCGTAGTTCCTGACCGATAAACTCCTGAAAGGTTATCCTGATGAGAAGCCAAGAGTCTCAATCGAGAGCGTGGATGATAGTAACTGCATTCGCAGCCATGCTCGTTTTCCTTCTGGTCTTCACAGTGTTTCAAACAAACAGAGCCTCAGCACAGGACGAGAACGCTACGATGCCGACACCGAAACCGAAGCCCAAACCTAAGCCAAAGCCGCAGCCGACACGCACGCAACCATGGGGACGCACGCCAACTCGCAGCACGGCGAGTTCGGCATCTCGCTCAACTCCGCGCCAGAGTGCGCCGAATATAGAGATGGTGTTGATTCCTGCTGGGACGTTTATGAGGGGTTCACCTAATGGAGTGGGAAATAATGATGAGCATCCGCAGCGCGAGGTGAGAGTGCAGAGCTTCTATATGGGGAAGTATGAAGTCACTCAGGCTCAGTACAGAGCGGTGATGGGAACTAATCCATCAAATTTCAAGGGCGATGATCTTCCCGTAGAGACTGTATCGTGGAATGACGCGCAGGAGTTCATCCGACGGTTGAATGGGATGCAGAGCAGGTACACTTACAGATTGCCGAGTGAAGCGGAGTGGGAGTATGCGTGTCGTGCGGGAACAACGACAGCATTTTCGTTTGGAGAATCATTATCATCAGAGCAGGCTAACTTTGACGGGAATTATCCGTATGGTGGAGCGCCGAAGGGGGTATATCGGCAGAAGACAGTAGCGGTGGGAAGTTTCCAGGCGAATGGATTTGGGTTATACGACATGCATGGGAATGTGTGGGAGTGGTGTGAAGACTGGTATCATGACAGCTATAACGGAGCGCCAAGTGATGGAAGCGCTTGGATAAGTGGAGGAGGACAGTACCGAGTGGTGCGTGGCGGCTCGTGGGACGACCTTGCCAACCTTCTGCGCTCGGCGTACCGCGTCAGGGACTCGCCCGCCCTTCGCGTCGGCAACTACGGGTTTCGCCTTGTCGCGTTCGCGCGGACGTAGTTGTATGCTTTAATCTTTACGCTTTTGCGCGAGCAATACTATGATCTATTGCAATGTTACAGTTGTCGGCACGGTGCATATAACCTAAAATGTCTTTATGAATGAGCAGCCATTGGCAGATTCGCAGTTGTGGAAAGAGTTTCAAGCCGCAGCCCGTAGGCGACGGCGCAATCCCACGCAACTGCTGACCGACTACATGCGCGAGTGCCTTGAGCGTTGGAAAGATCAGAAACTCGACGCCGAAATCAGCCGACAGGCGCAGGCGAGCGACTATCGTGAAGCGGATGCCATGAAGATCGTGCATCGCCACCGTCATGAGAAGAAACGTGTTCGCGCCTCCTCGTAGAGACTGCGCTGAGAAGGAGAGTTGATGAGTATAGAGATCGGTTCATTACTGACGCGCTCGCCTGAGATACGACATGGTAGGCCCTGCGTCGCTGGCACTGGTATTAGCGTTCATCGCGTTGCCATCTTGTATAAGATGGGACATACCCCAGATGAGATTCTGGCTAAGTATGAACATCTCTCTGCTGCCGGAGTCTATGCTGCACTCGCCTACTATCACGCCAACCAAGCAGAGGTTGAGGCAGAACTTGCTGCCGATGAAGCGGAAGCCGACCGCATCGAATCGGAATGGTATCAGGTGCGCAACTCACAAGTCGCATGATGATCCGTTTATATCTGGATGAAGATGCACAGGACAAAGACTTAGTGCGAGCTTTGGCTCTTCGTGGTATTGACCTCCTCACCGCCAATAAAGCAGGTCTGCGTCATCGCCCGGACGCAGAGCATCTGGCGTATGCTACTGCACAAGGTCGCGCGCTCTGTTCTTTCAACGTAGGCGACTACAAAGCTCTGCACTACGCTTACATCTCTCAAGACATGACCCATGCGGGTATTATTCTCGCACAGCAACAACGCTACAGCGTCGGCGAATAGATGCGACGATTGCTCAGCCTCATTCATACCGTCACGGCTGAAGAGATGCGCGACAGAATCGAATTCCTGAGCGCGTGGGGATAAGAAAGCCAGCAGCTAGCCGAATAATTGACTTTGGCGCGAATCGCTGTTAAAAACATCGGTGTAACCCGTCCGTAGTTTTTGCCTTGTAACAAGTACGATAATTCGGTGCGCGCTCTATAAGATTGCTTCTATTCGGGGGAGCGAAATTTCAAATCAGGGTGTAGTTACACTTTCAGATGGCAGACGAAACCAGGCAGCCTCAAGATAACTCAGAAGACAATCGAGAGTCGGAAGATCGAGTACGCGATCAGGCTTCGCCGCATTCTGCAACCGCTGATGAAGAGAAGGCGGCGAAGATTGCAGAGGCCAAAGCACGCGCAGAAGCCGCAAAGCAGGCTGCCAGCGATAAACCTGTGGCTGCGCGCCCTGCCGCGCCTGTAGCAGGGGCCCCAAAGCCCCCCGTCAAGAAGAAGGAGGAAGGGCCGAAGCCCACGGACGCTTCCGACAACAAGATTGTTAAGAAGCTGCGCGCCAAATTCAACGAGACGATTGGAGAGGCGCAGGAATTTCTGGGCCAACTTTCAATTCGTGTGGAGCGCGCTCGCATCGTCGAGGTCTGCGATACTCTCAAGACAGACAAGCAGACGCCTTTCAACTATCTATCGGACCTGACCTGCGTTAATTACCCTGACCACATGGATGCTCCTTTCGAGATCGTCTATAACCTTTATTCAATCTCTGCGAACGAGCGATTAAGATTAAGAGTCTGGGTGGACGAGACGGAAGGCGTAGAGAGCGTGACGGGCGTGTGGCCTTCTGCGAACTGGATGGAGCGCGAAGTGTTCGACCTCTTCGGCATTCCATTCCGAAACCATCCGGACTTGCGAAGATTGCTGCTTCCGCCCGATTGGGACGGACACCCGCTCAGAAAAGATTACCCGCTTGAGTTTATAGAGAATAACTGGACGACGAAACATCTGCCGGAATTCTCAGATGTCGAGAAAGAGCAGTTGGATCAGCGTCGCGCCTACGGCCTTGAAATCCTCTCTGAGATGGAGGAGCGCGGCGTGCGCGATATTTTCCGCTCGGGCAAGGAAGTCATGCCTAAGGACAAGTAGTCAGTTTTCAGTTTTTAGTTTTCAGAAAAACATCAAGGCTGAAAACTAAAAACTGAAAACTTAAAACTGTAAAAATGAGTCCGAAAGAGATTGCACAGCATTACGAGGCGAAGATTTTCGACACGGCGGAGGCTGCTGAAGCCGCCGGTTTCGTGCTGACTGAAAAAATGGCTCCGCGCAACACTTGGAATAAGGCGAGTGCGACTCATGCGATTGTGGCAAAGTTGCTCGAACGCAAGCGTAAGGGTGAAGCTTCGGAAATTGGTGTCGTGCTTGAATCATCCAGTGTAACAGGGTGTTATAAGGGATGAGGGCGGAGGGATGAGGGATGAAATGGGTTGAGCTAATTACGTATTGACCTATTCACTCCTTCTTATTCATCCCTCATCCCTCATCCTTCATCCCTTGAGAGTTATGCATCAAGTCGAAATAGCAACGACCAGGGAAACTCTTCTGGACAGCCCTGAGATGGTGCTGAACATGGGGCCGCAGCACCCGAGTACGCATGGCGTGCTGCGCGTCGTTCTGCGCCTGGACGGCGAAACCGTGATTGATCTCGATTGCGACATAGGTTACCTGCATCGTGGTATGGAGAAGATTGCGGAGAATCGCCAGTATCCTATGATCGCGCCTTACTGGGACAGGCTTGATTACATCGCTGCTGTCTCTAACGGGCTGGTGTGGGTCGAAACCGTTGAGCAGATGATGGGATTGGATGTGCCGCCGCGCGCTCATTACATCAGAACTATCCTGACGGAACTCAATCGCATCTCGTCGCACCTGCTCTGGCTCGCAACGCATGCGCTCGACATTGGCGCTGTCACGGTTCTTCTGTGGGCTTTGCGCGAGCGGGAAGAGATTCTGAAGATTTTTGAGAGGCAGTTTGGCGCGCGTCTCACCTGCCACGCATGGCGCATAGGCGGAATGCCTAGCGACGCTTACGAAGGCTTTTCGGAAGACGTGAGCCGCTTTGCAGGCAATTTCCCCAAACGAATTGACGAGTACGAGACGGTTCTCTCTGAGAATCGAATCTGGCTGGGACGCACGGTTGGCATCGGCGTTATCTCTGCTGAAGATGCTGTCGCAATCGGACTGTCAGGGCCGGCGCTTCGCGGTTCCGGCGTCGCGTGGGACATTCGCAAGGCGCGCCCCTACGCGGCCTACGCCGATCTGGATTTCGACGTGCCCGTTGGCGAGAACGGCGACACTTATGATCGCTACCTTGTTCGTCTGGAAGAGATGCGGCAGTCGCGGCGAATCGTTCAGCAGGCGCTGGAAAAGATGCCGGACGGGCCTGTGAACGCGAAGACGCCCAAAGTTATCAGGCCGCCCGCAGGCGAGTATTATCATTCGATTGAAGGGCCGAAAGGCGAGATAGGCTGTTATCTGGTCGCGGATGGAACGTCACAACCCTGGCGCGTCCGCGTTCGCCCGCCTTGCTTGATAAATCTGCAAGCGCTACGCCAGATGTCCATAGGCCACCTCGTCGCGGACGTGGTTGCAATCATAGGCACGCTCGACATTGTGCTCGGAGAGATTGATAGATAAGCAAGAGATTAGAGGTTAGAGATCAGAGGTTAGTAAAAAGCCAATCACTGACCTCTAACCTCTAGCCTCTGACCTCTTATGAAAGTTGTTCATTTGAAAGTAGAAGAGATGACGCGCGAGACGTTCGCGCCGTTCGGGATTCTGATTGATAGTCGCGGCTCTGTGGAGATTGATCTGGGGCAGGGGAGTCCGAGTTTGACGGGCGCGACCTCCGAGCGCAGGGATTTCAGGTTCGATTTTATGTCGCGGCATAAGGGGACGATGCAGGTCTTCTCGCCGCTCGCGTCGTCGCAAAGCATCATAGCGGTCGCGCCGCCGTGCGAAGCAGGTGCGCCGGAGATTGATAAAGTGAGAGCTTTTTTAGTCAACGGTCGCTTTCCTTACGCTTATCACAGGGGAACGTGGCACACGCCGCCTTTCGCCGTTGGCGAATGGGCTTCGTATCTCGTCATTGATAGAACAGGAACGCTGGACGATGATTGGGAACTGGTGGATTTGAAACTAGCGTGCAACTGCACTTTCGAGATTGAAACTTAAGTTTTTATGATAGCACTCGCGCTATTCGCGCCACCGAATCTTGTTAATGATCTCCTGCTGAAATACTTGAGTCAGGACACGATCAATTTTGTCGTCTGGCCTTTTATACAGGTCGGCGCGGTGGTGACGCTCATAGCCTTCTGGGCTTTATATGCGACCTACGCCGAGCGGAAAATCTCTGCATTCATGCAGGCGCGGCTTGGGCCAATGCGCGTGGGCAAATGGGGACTCTTGCAACCCATAGCGGACGCCATAAAGCTTCTGACGAAAGAGGATTTCATTCCCGAAAAAGCGGATCGCTACATCTTCTTCTTCGCGCCTTATATCTCTGTGGTAGCCGCTTTCGTCGTCTTCGCAGTGATGCCGTTTGCGCCCGACTGGGGCGTGATTACAGACCTAAACATAGGCATTCTGTTCGTGCTCTCGGTTTCGAGCGTAGGCGTGCTGGCGCTCATACTCGCGGGCTGGTCGTCGAACTCTAAATATTCGCTGATGGGAGCGCTGCGCTCGTCCGCGCAGATGGTCTCCTATGAAGTCTCCATGGGGCTTGCGATAATCGGGGCGTTGATGTTCGCGCGCACGCTCTCTATGAGCGGCATAGTCACGGCGCAGGCCGGGGATTCCATCTGGTTCATACTCTATCAACCGCTGGGCTTCCTTGCTTTTCTCATTAGCGGAATCGCGGAGAACAACCGCGCGCCGTTCGATCTGCCGGAAGCGGAATCTGAACTGGTCGCGGGTTTTCACACGGAATATTCCGGGATGCGCTGGTCGCTCTTCTTCATGGCCGAGTATGCGGCGATGGTCGTGGCGACTTCAATCGCTGTGACGCTTTTCTTAGGCGGCTGGTATTTTCCGGGCATCTACACGTTGACCGAAGCAAAGGGGTATCACAACGTTTACGTCCTTCTTTGCATTCTGGTCTTCATGGTGAAACTCGCCGTTTTACTCTACGTCTACTTCTGGCTGCGCTGGACGCTGCCGCGTTATCGTTACGACCAGTTGATGGACTTGGGATGGAAGTGGCTGCTGCCCGCGACGCTCACCAACATAGTGCTGACGAGCGTGGCCGTCTTCATGCTTCAGGCGATGGACGGCTGGCGCGGGATGAGGACGATTGAATCCATTTCGGGGGGGGTGAATCTGACCGCGACCGGAAAAATTATTATGATAATCTTCGGCTGGGGCGGCCTTTTCATAACAGCCGGAGTGCTATCTACAATCAACTGGCGCTCGCGCGACTTCAACCTGAAGTCGCAGCGACGCAAGATTCGCCTCGTCAGTCTTCCGAAAGGCAGAAGCGCAGTGATAAGTAATAAGTGATAAGAGCAGAAGACAGTAGACCGAAATACAGTAGCCAGTAGATAAATGTTTTACCTTCTGGCTTCTGACTCCTGTCTCCTGTATTCTGCTTTCTCTTATCACTTGTCACTCGGAGAATTAGTTATGCCGTTAGTAAATGTTCCGAAGCCAACGCTCGCGCAGAAGTTGAAACGCTTCTTCCTTGTTGATTTGATGAAGGGATTGGGCGTGACGCTCAAATACAATCTGGGCGCGATTACGGACAGCGATTCGGTTGCCGGGCACGGCATTTATACAGAACAGTATCCGAAAGTTCGCCCGGATGTTGCGCCGCGCTTTCACGGAGCGCCGCGCCTGAACATGGACCCGGAGACGCACGACACGCTCTGCATCGCATGTAATCTGTGCGCGCTCGCCTGCCCCGAAGACTGTATTGACGTGATAGCGATGGACATAGAGATCACGGTCGCGGGCAAGCCTCGCAAGAAGAAGGTTCTGGACGAATTTATCTTTGACACCTCGCGCTGCATGTTCTGCGCACTCTGCCAGGAGGCATGCCCTACGGCCTGCCTGGAACTCACGCAGGACTTTGAACTCGCAACCTACTCGCGCGCGGGCTTTGTCTGGAACCGCGAAATGCTGGAACAGGGACGCGAGACTGTGAAGTACGAAGCGTAAGAACAGTTTTAAGTTTTCAGTTTTAAGTTTTCAGCAAGTTGCTGAAGATAAATTTCTGAAAACTTAAAACTGAAAACTTAAAACTATGGTTCTATCGGGTTGGGAAGCTGTCTTCTTCTGGGTGTTCTCGATAACAGCGCTCTTTATGGCGCTGCTTATGATAATGGCGCGCAACGCTGTGCACAGCGCGCTGTTTCTTATCTCCACACTTGTGTCTGTTGCGGCGCTCTTTGTGCTGGCTGGCGCGGAGTTCGTCGCGGGCGCGCAGGTTCTGGTCTACATAGGCGGCGTGATGGTGCTCTTTCTCTTCGTCATCATGCTCGTGAACGTGGGCGCGGAAGAGCGTGGCAAGGAACGTCTCTTCAACAGCAACGTGCAGGTCACTGCGACGGCTGTGCTCGGGCTGCTGCTCGCTTTCGGTCTCGTGTACGCAATCAATCAGGGCGTCAAAGGGATTAACGATTCCAGAAGAGGCGATGACCTGGCACAGCAGCGCGCCACAGAGCAGCGTGCGTTGCCAACGTCTGCAACCGGAGACATGAAGATCACCGCCGACACGCAACGCATAGGCAACAGCCTTTATCGCTACGCATCTCTACCGTTCGAGATTGCGAGCCTCCTGCTTCTGGTCGCAATCGTAGGCTCCGTGATGCTGGCGCGCACGCTCAAGCAGGAAGCGGCAGCCGACGACGTTGATCCTGAGATACTGAAAGAGGCCGTCGCTGCGTCCGAAGAGCGCGCGGAATTGGAGAGCGTCAGCAGATAAAGTGCAGAAAGCAGAGTGCGGAATGATGAACTGAAAAGCATTTAATTCATCACTTCGTCACTCATCACTTAACGTTCTACTTTTATGCTCAATCTATTATTTCCGGCTCTGGCTTTCTTCTGGCAGACAGGCACGGGTGGACGCATGTCTGATGTGGGCAATAGCGTCACGCATCCAGACCTCTCGAAGTTTCTGGTTATCGGTGCGCTGCTCTTCATAATAGGCGTGGCGGGTGTGCTGACTAGGCGCAATATCATAGTCATCTTCATGTCCATCGAGTTGATTCTGAATGCTGCGAATATCAATTTCATAGCCTTCTCGCGCTACCTTCAAGACATGGGCAACGTCAACGCCGTCGCCGGGCAGGTTTTCACAGTCTTCATCATCGTCGTCGCCGCAGCCGAAGCGGCCATAGGACTCGGAATTGTAATCGCGCTCTATAGAAACAAAGAGACCATCTGGGTTGATGAGATTGACCTGTTGAAATGGTGATAAGTGATAAGTGATGAGTGATAAGAAAAAAATAGTTCTTATCACTCATCACTTATCACTTATCACTCATCACTTATCTTATGTACAAACTCATCTGGCTCGTCCCGCTTCTCCCGCTTCTGGGTGCTGCCATCAACGGCCTGCTTGGTCGTCGTCTTCGCTTTTCTGAAAAGCTCATAGGCGGAATCGCTGTGGGTTCCGTCGCGCTGGCGTTTCTGATTAGCGTGCTGGCGGTCTATTCATACGGGTTCGGCGGCGGCCAGCAGCGTTGGCCCAAACCGTATCTAACGAGCGAAGAAGGCGGCCTGCCCTATTCGTGGAAGTGGATTCCGGGCGGTGCGGTCGAGTTGACGGAAGGCAACGCAGAGCGAGCGCACATCGAAGGCATGAGGCAGGCCGGTGAAAACGCCGAGCGTCAAGCCGCAGAACAGCATTTGCCGCCGGGAAGCCCTGTGCTCGTCGCCGTACCCTCGGTGCCTGAGCGCAGAACCGGCGCGCTGCTGGATGTCGAATGGAGTTATCAACTCGACCCGCTCTCGGCAATCTTCATGCTCGTAGTTACGGGCGTTGGGCTTTGCATCTTTGTCTTCGCAACCGGGTACATGCACGGCGATCCGGGCTTCTATCGCTTCTTCGCTTACCTGGGACTCTTCATGTTCATGATGCTCGTGCTCGTGATGGGTTCAAACTTTTTGATGATGTTCGTAGGCTGGGAAGGAGTCGGTCTCTGTTCCTATCTTCTGATAGGTTACTACTTCGATAGGAAAGAGGCTGGCGACGCTTCGCGCAAGGCTTTCATCACGAACCGCATAGGCGACTTCGGATTCGCGCTCGCCGTCTTTGGAATCATAGCCACGTTCGGCTCTGCTCAGTACACAACCGTCTTCGATCAAGCGCGCGCGTTTCCGCTTGAGCCAATCGGCGTGTTCGGCCTGATGTCGTGGCTGGCGTTGGGACTTTTCATAGGCGCGTGCGGCAAGAGCGCGCAGATTCCTCTGTACGTGTGGCTGCCAGATGCGATGGCCGGGCCAACTCCTGTGTCAGCATTGATTCACGCTGCAACGATGGTCACCGCCGGTCTATACATGGTGACGCGCACAAACGTTATCTTCCAACACTCGCAGACGATGATGCTCGTCGTCGCTGTGGTCGGCGCTCTGACCGCAATCTTTGCGGCGACGATTGGAATTACACAGAACGACATCAAAAAAGTTCTGGCCTACTCGACCGTATCGCAACTGGGCTTCATGTTCCTGGCATGCGGCGTAGGCGCATTCGCCATAGGCATCTTTCACGTAGTCACGCACGCATTCTTCAAAGCCCTGATGTTTCTAGGCGCAGGCAGCGTCATACACGGCATGCACCACGAGCAGGACATGCGGCGTATGGGCGGTTTGAAGAAGTACATGCCGTACACGTACTGGACTTTTCTGGCAGGCTGGTTAGCAATCTGCGGCATCATTCCGTTCAGCGGCTTCTGGTCTAAGGACGAGATTCTGTGGAACGCTGCCTCGACCACTATCATTCCATACGGCTGGGTGCTCTGGCTTGTCGCTACAATCGCCGCGACCTGCACGGCCTTCTACATGACGCGGCTAGTTGCCATGACCTT
>DATHJK010000403.1:0-9259 GCA_035316225.1 Pyrinomonadaceae bacterium | reverse complement strand
ATTTAGCTCTTTTACTGAAAACTAAAGACTGAAAACTTAAAACTGCTCTTACTTATCACTTATCACTCATCACTATTCACTGTAGTTTATGGCTGACCCGAATGATCGTGTGCCGGAGAACGTCCACGGCACTTACTATGTTGACTCCGCGTGCATAGACTGCGACGTGTGCCGCGACACAGCGCCGGAGAACTTCACGCGCTCGGATGAGCATAACTACTCTTTCGTCTTCAAGCAGCCGGAGACCGATGAGGAGCAGGCGCAATGTGATGAAGCGTTGGCCGCGTGCCCTGTCGAAGCTATAGGCAATGATGGCGAAGGCTGACGATGGACAATAGACGATAGACGATGGAAAAGAGTTCTCCTTAAGATCGTCTATCGTCTATGGTCAATTGTCCATCGTCTATCGTCAAACCCTTATCTTAATCATCCCGTCTTCAATTGTGACCGCGTAGGATTCGACAGCGCCCGTGTGGTTGAGGCACGCGCCGGTCAAAAGGTCGAAGCGCCATCCGTGCCAGTCGCATTCTACAGTGTGGCCGCAGAGTTGGCCTTCTGCGAGCGGCGCTCCGCGATGTGGACAGAAATTTTCTATCGCGTAGAACTGGCCGCCCACGTTGTAAAGCGCAAGCTCCGCTCCGCCGGGAAGCTCTACGGTTGCCCCGCGCCCTTCAGGGACATCTTCAATGCGACCGATGGTGATGATTTGCCCGGTACGTTTGGGCTTTCTGAAGTTATCGAATCCGGCCTCGAAGGGTTTCATCACAAAAATCGTAACGCAGGTGCGCGCGCCGTCGCAAATCAGCGGCGCAAGAAGCCAGCCCTGTTTGCGTTCTTCTACTTGCGCGCGCTTCTGGCGTAAACTCTCTCCTAAATTAAGAACAGAAAGAAAACCGAAGAGGGAGAAACGATGATGAGAAGAAGAGTCTTGATGCTGTTGAGCGCAATCGTGCTCATCTCAGCCATGTCTGCTCAGGCCCTCGCCGCCAGAGAGATAACAGTGCGCGGGCGTCTTGGGAGAACAGTTGAAGGCGGCGGGTGGATTATTCAGACGGATTCCGAAAAATATCTGGTGCTGAACTTCCAGCGCTTCCAGAACGAGTCGTGGTTTCATGTGGGCCAGATGGTTGAAGCTTCGGGCGAAGCACGCCCGGACGTTATCACAACGCAGATGGAGGGCACGCCGTTCGAGGTCAGAGTAATGCGCCCTTTCGACGAGGGCGCGTCAGGCGCACAAATCACAGGCGGCACTAGCCGTCGCCCGACGCGCGTACTTGTTACAGGAGACGCAATAACTCAAGCGCAGCCCGACACGGCTATCATCACGGTTGCCGTCATCACGCAGGCGAAACGCGCTCTTGATGCTCAGCAGCAGAACGCTACTCAGGCCGATGCTGTTGTAAGAGCGCTAAAGGCTGTGGTTGGTACGAGCGGAGAGATAAAGACGAGCGGTTACAATCTGCAACCTATAACCGTCTATAACCAGAACCAGCCGCCTACTATCACGGGCTACCAGGCAAGCAACAGCGTAATCGTGACTTTAAGTGATTTAACAAAGGTCGGCGCGGTGATTGACGCTGCGGCTCAGGCCGGAGCGAACAACGTGCAAGGCGTCGTTTTCACATTACGCAATGATCGCCAGGCCAAGCAGCAAGCGCTCGCGGAAGCGACGCGCGAAGCTGTGAGTAAAGCTCAGGCAATCGCGCAAGCTCTGGGCGGTCGCGTCGTGCGTATTGTAGAGGTGCAGGAAGGCGGCGCATTTGTTAGACCTATTGAACAGAATGAGAGTTTGATGATGCGCGGGCGCGCAACGGCAGAGGCTCAGACACCAATTCAAGTCGGCTCGCTAGACATCAACTCTCAGGTGCAGTTGGTCGCGGAAATAGAGATGCCGCAGTAAGAGTTAAGACGTGAGAGGATGAGGGATAGAAGAAGGAGCATTCATCAGACCGGCAATGCTTTCATCCCTCATCTATTCTAGTCCCGCTCTTTAATGAGCTTTTCATTCTCCGCGATTTCGCAACAAATCTCTTCCTTCTTCATCACGAAAACTGCTCGACGCTGACAATCCCAACTGAACCGGGTATAATCCTCAAAGAGACGTTCCCCTGAACTGAAACAGAAACTTGCGTGATCGCTTTTACGGATTTCGTTATAAGGTGAATCGCGTGCGCCCTCGTTCTGAAATTTTCAGAGCGGGGGCGGAAGTTGTCATTTACAAAATGGGGAGGAGAATTTTATGTCAAGGTTTAGAGACGACGATGAGGGCTATTACGGCGGGCGCGTGGCTCCGCGCGGCGGCTGGGGCAGCGAGGATAGACCCGATACAACTCGCTCGGATTACGATCGCGCTTCCAGATTGAGAGAGCGCGAGATTGGCAACAGGGATGCTGGCTATGACGATAGCTACGGCGCGGGCGGGCGAAGTCCGGGCGGCGAGCGGGCGGATTACGGTCGAGGCGATTACGGGCGCAGCTACGGTCGCGGGCGATATGGCGAGCGCGCCGATTACGACAGAGGCGAACCGCGCTACGGCACAGGCGAAATAAACCGCAGGGGCGATGGGCGCAGCCACGAACGTGATTACGGACGCGATGAGGGCAATGGTCGCTCGCTGTGGGACGAGGGGCGCGATTACGCCAGACGCACTTTCGGCGGGCGCGGTCGTCGCACGGGGCGCTCGCGCCTGCGCTGCCGCGAGATAATGACGCGCGATCTGGCAGTCGCCACACGCGACACTCCGCTGATTGATGTCGCAGCGATGATGAAGGACGAAGATACGGGCGTTATCCCCGTCGTAGAGTATGACGGCACGGCTGTAACTTCCGGCGAAGCCAACGATGCGGGCAACACGCGCACTGCGACAGGCATACGCGGTCACGGTCGTCTGGTCGGTCTAATCACAGACCGCGATATTGTCGTTCGCGCAATCGCGGAAGGCAAAGACCCGCGCGCGACACGTGCAGAGGAAGTGATGACCACAGATATGCACACGGCCAAGCCCAACGACCGTGTGGTTGATGCCATACGCACAATGGGCGACAAGCAGGTGCGCCGCATCCCTGTGGTAGGCGATAACGGCCAACTGCGCGGCATCATCTCGATGGCCGATGTCGCCATCGAAACCGAAGATGATACGGAACTGGCCGAGGCTCTGGAAGAAATCTCCAGCGGCTCGTCCTTCTGGAACAAAATTTTTGGATAAGTAAAGACGGTGATAAGTGATGAGTGATGAGATAAATTATTTTCTTATCACTTATCACTTATCACTTATCACTTCTTAAATGGCTGAATCAATCGAGCGATACTTTCTGCTGATGCCTATCAATCGCAGGATGCGACCGTCGCAGCGTTTGTGGTGTCCTGCGGCTGACGTTTACCGAACCGGTGATGGCTGGATTGTTAAAGTTGATCTGGCGGGCGTCAATGCAGACGACGTAGAGGTGAGCTTAAGCGATAGGACGCTGGTAATCAGCGGAGTGCGCCGCGACACGTCTTGCAGCGAAGGAGTGACGTATCAACTGGAGATTACCTACAGCAGATTTGAAAAGTCTATTCGCTTCCCCTGCAACATAGAGGATGCTCATCTTGCGCGAGATTATCGAGACGGTCTTCTCATTCTGCACCTGCGCGGCGAAGACTGCGAGTAGACTCGCGCTGGATTCAACACAAGCTCTCCCTTCAACAATAAGATTAAAGAGAACAATGGCTGAACCAGAGAACACACCAACTCAAACTAAAGGGGCAGAGACGCCCAAAGACGAGAAAGCGGAAAGTAAAGCGCCTGAAGCGCAGGCTGATGAAGCGCAGGCCGGCGCTGCGACTGCTTTCGAGGTCGCCGTGCTGCCTTTGCAGAGCACGACGCTGTTTCCCGAAACGATTGTGCCGCTTGCCGTGGGTCGTCCGCGCACTATTGCAGCGGTCGAATCTGCTCTTGCAACTGAAGAGAAGTTTCTGGCCTGCGTCACGCTGCGCAGGCAGGACGTGACCGGGCAGGACGCCGCGCCCGCAGACCTCTTCGGCGTGGGCACGCTCGTCACCATCAAGCGCATGGAGCGCATTGACGACGCGCTGCATCTGATCGTGCAGGGTACGGAGAGAATCAAGATAGAGGCGTGGACTCAGGAGCAGCCGTTTCTTCGCGCGCGTGCGCGAATTTTGCCGCCGCTTGAAACTATAGACCATGAAGCGGTAGAGGCAATGAAGCGCAATCTTCAGGCTCTGATACAGCAGGCGCTTGCGATGATGCCGCAGATTCCGCCGGAAGTGCGCATGGCTGTGATGGCAACCAGTGAACCTGTGCGCCTGGCCTACTTTCTAGGCTCTATTCTCACGCTGGAAGTCGAGCAGGAACAGAAGATGCTCGAATCCGATACGGCGGACGGGCTTCTTCATCTTGCCCATAACTATCTCGCGCGCGAAGTCGAGATCATGCAGATTCGCTCGCGCATAGCCACGGAAGCGCAGAGCGAGATGAACAAGGCGCAGCGCGACTACATACTGCGCCAGCAGATGCGTGCCATACAGAAAGAGCTTGGCGAGGACGAGGGCGGCGAGCAAGCCGAGGCCGAGATGATGCGCGAGAGATTAGAGAAAGAGGATTTGCCCGAAGAGGTGCGCAAAGAGGCCGAGCGCGAATTGCGCCGCATGGAAAAACTTCCACAGGCAGCGCCCGATTACCACGTCATACGCACTTATCTGGAGTTCATACTCGAACTGCCGTGGAAGAAATCAACGGAAGACAAACTTGATTTGAACGAGGCCAGAAAGATTCTGGACGAGGATCACTACGGCCTTGAAGATATAAAAGAGCGCATTCTGGAATTTCTAGCGGTCATCAAGCTGCGCCCCGAAGCTAAAAGTCCCATTCTCTGCTTCGTAGGCCCGCCGGGAGTCGGAAAAACTTCTCTGGGTCGCTCGATTGCCCGCGCGCTCGGTCGTCAATTCGAGCGATTGAGTTTGGGCGGGGTGCGCGATGAAGCCGAACTTCGCGGTCATCGCCGCACATACATCGGCGCTATGCCCGGTCGCATCGTTCAATCCATACGTCGCGCGGGCGTAAACAACCCTGTGATGATGCTGGACGAGATTGACAAGCTCGGCGCTGATTATCGTGGAGACCCGGCTGCGGCTCTTCTTGAAATCTTAGACCCGCAGCAGAACAATAGTTTCCGCGACCACTATCTTGATCTGCCTTTCGATCTATCGCGCGTCTTCTTCATTGCTACGGCGAACCAGCTTGGGCCAATCCCTGCGCCGTTGCGCGACCGCATGGAGATTATTCAACTCGCTGGCTACTCGGATCACGAAAAGCTGCACATAGCTCGCCAGTATCTTGTGCCGCGACAGGTCACGGAGAACGGGCTTAACGAAGAGCGCATCACCATCACGGACGATGCCATCATGCTGATTGCCGAGCGATATACGCGCGAAGCCGGAGTTCGTCAGTTGGAGAGAACTATCGGAAACATCGTGCGCAAGACTGCGCTGAAGGTTGCGCAAGGGCAGATAGAGAAGCTGACGGTTGACGCCGCCGAAGTTAAAGAGCTTCTTGGGCCGCCGCGCTTCTATCCTGAGCAGGCGCGTAAAGAGTTGCCCGCCGGAGTTGCTACAGGGCTGGCGTGGACAGAGATGGGCGGCGAAGTTCTCTTTATAGAAGCGACGCTGTTGCCGGGCGGGTCTGGCCTAACCATCACAGGACAACTCGGCGACGTGATGCAGGAATCGGCTCGCGCTGCGCGCTCTTACCTCTGGTCGCACGCGGCGGAGTTCGGCATAGACCCGGAGATGTTCAGAGGCTACGGCGTTCACCTGCATGTGCCTGCGGGCGCTATTCCGAAGGACGGGCCGAGCGCGGGCGTGACTATGGCATCGGCGCTCGCCTCGCTCTACACGGGGCGGCGCGTGCGACCTGACACGGCCATGACGGGCGAGATAACTCTTTCCGGGCTGGTCTTCCCAATCGGTGGGCTGAAAGAGAAAATTTTAGCGGCGCAACGCGCAGGGCTAAAGCGCGTGATAGTGCCCGCGCGCAACGAGGCCGATCTTGAGGACGTGCCCGAAGATGTTCGGCGCGAGCTTGAAATAGTTCTGGTCAACAAAATCGGCGACGTGATTAACGCAGCGCTTGAGATGCTTGTGTCGAACCCGCCGCCGCCAGCCATCAACGACGCTGCACACGAAAGAGCGCAGAATCAGATTGAACCTGAGCCTATGAGAGTCAAGCAAGCGGAAAAGTGAGTAGTGAGTCAGTTTCAATTCAGAGTGCCTATAAATATTGGCCGGGAATTTCAAACTGCACCACCACCGAAAAGTGAAGACGCGCAAATTTTCAGCAGTTGTGCTAACGCTTTGTGTGCTCATGTTGTCGGCTGCGCAAGCTACAGGCGCTGACGCGGCCTCTTCATATCAAAACCCTGCGAATCAAAACTCGCAACAGTATGGGCTTGATCCGCATGTGCTGGTCGGCGTTGCCGTCATCCTGCTCGTGGCAAAACTTGGCGGCGAAGTTTTCGAGAGAATCAAACAGCCTGCGGTGCTGGGCGAACTATTGGGCGGCATAGTCATAGGCAACCTTGCGCTCACAGGCTTCACGGCAGCCGAATCGTTGAAGACAGATGTTGTCATAGGTGCTCTGGCTGAAATAGGCGTCATCCTTCTGCTCTTTGAAGTCGGACTGGAATCGAATTTAAGAGAGATGCTGGAAGTCGGATGGTCGTCTCTGCTGGTTGCGGTCGTGGGCGTAGTCTTACCATTTTTTCTGGGCTGGGCAGTCGCCGCGCATTTCGTTCCGGGCGAGGCCAGGCTCGCTCACATCTTCATAGGCGCGACGCTGTGCGCGACGAGCGTAGGGATAACGGCGCGCGTGCTAAAAGACATTGGGAAACTCTCTACGCGCGAATCGAAGATAATTCTGGGCGCAGCGGTGATTGACGACGTGCTGGGGTTGCTGATTCTTGCAATCGTCGTGGGCGCGGTCAAAAGCTCGGGCGCGGGCACTGAGATGAAAGCGCTGGATTTCGTATGGATAGCTGCGAGGGCGCTGGCCTTCTTAGTCTGCGCCGTGATCTTGGGCAAGTACCTCGTGCCGCAGCTTTTTCGAGGTGCGGGGCGGTTGGAAGGGCGCGGCGTGCTTCTGGCTCTGGCCGTCTCAATCTGTTTTCTGCTCGCATGGGTTGCCGCCAAAGTCGGGCTTGCTCCAATCGTAGGGGCGTTCGCAGCCGGGCTGGTGCTTGAAGATGCACACTTTATACATATACCGGACAGAACCAAGCGCGACCTGCAAGAACTGCTTCAGCCCCTGAACACCGTGCTCGTCCCCATCTTCTTCGTGTTGATGGGAATTAAAGTTGACCTGCGCCAGCTAGCGCGGCCAGAGCTATTAGCTTTCGCATGCGCGCTGACACTCGCGGCCATATTCGGAAAACAGATATGCTCGCTCGCCGTCGTGGAGCGCGGGCTGAATCGCCTTTCGATAGGGATAGGCATGGTGCCGCGCGGCGAAGTAGGTCTGATCTTCGCAGGGATAGGCGCAACGCTTGTTCTGCCCGATGCGAGCGGCGCGAACCAATCTATCATCAGCCCGTCAACTTTCGGCGCGGTCGTCATAATGGTTATCATCACGACGCTTATAACGCCGCCCGCGCTCAAATGGGCGATGAAAAGATAGTGATGAATGCAGAGTGCAGAATGATGAATTAAAGCAAAAAGCCTTTCTCTTCTAATTCATCACTCATCACTTCGGCATTCATCACTGGTTTAAGGAGAACGTAATGGCGACGAAGAAGGATCAGCAGAAGGTTGGAAGACCAATGAAGCCGCGCGGCCAGCAGATGGGGACGACAGGAAACAAGGATCAGAATCGTGAAGAGATGAAGAACACGCCAGCGCTGCGCGGGAAGCGAAAGCGCGCGAGCAAAATGTTCGCAGACGAATCGTCGCAGCACGTAGGGTCTGACGCCTCGAAGCCCAGCACGAACCAGCCCTCTGTTCCGGCTGCTATGCCGACCAATGTTAAGCTTGGCGACGCGGGCGGCGAGCGCGAATTCAAACGGCGGCAGGGAAAGCGAAAGTAAAAACTCTTAAGGGAGCTACCTCGAATATGAAACCTCTGAAAAATGTGAAAGCGTTGCGCGCGATTTTTGTCGCCGCGACGCTCGTCTCGTGCATCTGTCTCTTGCTCTTCTCAGCGAATCGGAGTGGGGCGCTGGCGCGAGCTACTCAAGGGGAGCACGCTCTGGTGGTGCTGGCCGTCTCGAACGATTCTCAATCGGGGATGGCGGAAGTGTCGCTTGACCCCGTGGTGATCGTCGAGCAGGGGCGATTCACAGACCCGCGCATGGACGACAACGCGGAGGCTCAGGATCGTTTTGCACAGAAATATCTTCAAGCCGGATTGAAATATTATCTTACCTTCGGCGGCGCGAGCGTCGGAGCCGTTACTATCAAATCGTCAAATCGAGGCTGTAATGCGGTCAGCGCGAGCGGCTCAGTCCAGGCCGATGCGGCAGTGCAAGGTCGCATACACGGCCAGCTTAAAGGTCTTGCTGTCAACTATATTGCGCGAGCTAGCGCCACCATAACGCGCCGCACGCCCACACCCGCAGAGCGCACGGCTGCGATCAATATTGCCAAGACCACTTTTCAGCAGCACGGCGCAGTCGCGGAATCCCTAGCCAAGCTGGACGTAATTAACCTGACTGCAATTGACGCGGACGGCGACGGCAAATCTGAGATGGTCGGAAGCTTCAGCGTCCCTTTCCGCACGTCAGGCATCAAGCGCTACCTCTTCCTGATACTTGAGCCTGAAGGCGCAAACTTCAAGACAGGCATTGCGAACTACCAGTTTTACAATACCCCTGAGACTGCGACTTACGAATCAGGGAAGGAATTGTTGATTGATTATCTGGACATGGACGGCGACGGCGTTGGGGAGATAGTCAGCGGCGGCAGCGGCTACGACGCCTACGGCTACACCATCTACCAGAAGAAGAACGGCCAATGGAAGAATGTCTACAGCGGCGGCGGCGACGCATGCTAACTAAGGGATGAGGGATGAGGGATGAGGGATGAAATGGGTTGAGCCAATTGCGTGTTGACGCTATTACTCCTTCTTATTCATCCCTCATCCCTCATCCCTCATCCCTTCTTACATTCCCGCTTGCGCGCGGAAAGTTGTGTCGGGCAGCGCGACGTTGAATTTTATCTCGCGCACGCTGATCAGGATGTCGCCCATCGCAGCGCTGTTTGTTATGCTTTT
>DATHJK010000402.1:0-31955 GCA_035316225.1 Pyrinomonadaceae bacterium | reverse complement strand
CTAAGAATCGTTGGAAGGCGGCGAGCGTTTCGTCGTCGCGGTTCGAGATGCTGTAGAGCATGCCCAGAAAATAGAGGTCATCACCTTTCAAGTCTACGCGCGAGGCCAGGAGCGCAGCATGATGAGCGGCCATCGCTCGCTGTTCCTGATAGACCTGCTGCTCAAGCTGCGGGCTATAAGCGACGTGCGTGCGCTCGAACTCGTTGAACTTCTTCGCAGCGTAAGTTCTTGCCTCTTCGTAAAGCGTTGCGGCTGTGCGCGTGTCTGGCGTCGCCGGATTAGCTTGAGAAGCTTGCTGGCTCTCGGCGGTTGTCGGTTGAGCGGGCGTGGCCGGTTGCCGAGCGCTTTGAGGCTGGCTCCCTTGCGCGAAGATAGTAAAGCCGGAAGCGAGAGCCATCAGAAAAGTGAGCGCGAGCGTGAACGAGCTTTTCATCTGGTACTTTATTCTCCCCGTAAAACTCTATTTGCGATTGAATGCGGCTGCCAGACCATGCTGTACTGACCAAAACCGGTTATATCGCGCCGACCGGGGTGAAACGGGCTGGACTGAAACGGTTGAGCAAAGCGTGCGTCCTGCGATTTACGATCTGCTCTGCAATCAACTCTCCGGTTATCGGCGCAAGCAATATCCCGTTGCGGTAGTGGCCGGTCGCGTAAAAGAGTCCAGACGTTTCCGGGCACGCTCCCAGCACTGGCATATCGTCTTCAGCGCGTGGTCTAAGACCAGCCCAGAAATCCGTCAGAGCAAGTTGGCCCACTTGCGGCGCAATCTCCATCGCGGCGGTCGAAATCTTTCGCAATCCATCAGCGGTAACATGCGCTTCAAACCCCACATGCTCCGTAGTCGAACCTGCAAGAAGTCTTCCATCCTGTCGCGGCACGACGTAACCGCGCGGGCTGTAGATTACGTGGCGCATGGGGCGCTGGTCGGGAAGCGCGAAACATAGCATCTGCCCGCGAACAGGTTCGATGCGGACGCCCGCGAATCTGCTGCCGGACGGAATGATAGAAGAACTCCACGCGCCACAGGCCAGCACAATTACGGAAGATTGAATCACGCCGTCGGAAGTCTCCACGCCACGAATGCTCTCGTCGTCAACAATCAGGCGAAGGGCTTCCGTTTTAGTCCGAACCTGAACTCCGAGCCGTAGTATGGATTCGGTCAGAGCCGCGACGAGCTTACGATTCTCTACCTGCACGTCCTTTGGGAAAAGCAGCGCACCTTTAACCTGCGGCGAAATCCACGATTCCATCTCACGCGCCTCACGCGCGCTCAGTTTCTCGACCGAAAGAGCAGCGCGCCGCTGCCATTCGTAGCGACTATTTATCTCTGCCTCGTCCTCTTCCGTGAAAGCCAGATAAAGGGTGCCGGTTCTATCAAGCTCAACATCAACGCCCGTTTCTTCCAAGAGCGCATCAGCGAATGACGGATAAAGGTCGCGCCCCGCAGAGGCCAGATCGAAAAAGTCGCCGCCCGCGTCAGCCTCGCACTGCGGCGCAAGCATTCCTCCGGCAGCCGAAGAAGTTTCCATCCCTGGACTGGCCCCGCGCTCCAACAGCACAACCTTCATCTTCTTTAGCGCGAGCGAGCGCGCAACGCACAGCCCTACGACGCCCCCGCCTATTACAATTGCCTCCGCCGCTTTCGCTTCTTGATTTCCCATTGAAAAGAGGTTGCTGGTATGATTGGCGAACTACAGAATCCAGAATTCAGGAGTCAGAAGCCAGAATGAGGGCGAGCGTGCAAGCTTTCCTCTCTAAATTTGCTTCTATGAAACCTTTCTTCTGGCTTCTGAATTCTGACTCGTGAATTCTGGCCTATGAAACATACTATCACACTCATACCTGGCGACGGCATCGGGCCTGAGGTCACCTCGGCTGTGGTGCGAATCATAGAGGCTTCGGGCATATCGGTTGAATGGGAGACGCACTACGCGGGCGCGCAGGCGCTGGAAAAATTCGGAGACACCTTGCCCGGCGATCTTCTGGAATCAATCAAGCGAAACCGCGTTGCGCTCAAAGGGCCTATAACGACGCCGGTCGGCAAAGGCTTCACTTCCGTCAACGTCGGATTGCGAAAAGCGCTTGACCTCTACGCGAATCTTCGCCCCGTGCGCGCTCTGCCCAACATCCCATCGCGCTACCCTGAGCTTGATCTGGTAGTCGTGCGCGAAAACACTGAAGACCTCTACTCAGGCATAGAGCATGTCGTCGTGCCGGGCGTAGTAGAGAGCATAAAGATCATCACGGAGAAAGCTTCGACGCGCATTGCGCGCTTCGCTTTCGATTACGCGCGGCGCGAGGGGCGCAAAAAAGTCACAGCCGTTCACAAGGCCAACATCATGAAACTGTCGGACGGGCTGTTCCTGGACTGCTTTCGTAAAGTTTCTGAAAGTTACCCTGAGATTCAGGCTGACGACAAGATAGTTGACAACGCCTGTATGCAGCTTGTGATGCGCCCAGAACAGTTCGACATCATGCTGCTGGAGAATCTCTATGGCGACATCGTTTCCGACCTCTGCGCAGGATTAATCGGCGGCCTCGGTCTGGTGCCCGGCGCAAACATAGGCGAGCAGGGCGCACTCTTCGAGGCCGTACATGGCTCAGCCCCTGACATTGCCGGACAGGGCATAGCCAACCCTACCGCACTTCTTCAATCCGGCATCCTGATGCTACGCCACTTAGGCGAACGCGACGCCGCGCAGCAGATTGAAAGCGCCATGCTGAAAGTTTTCGAGGAAGGAAAGGTACGCACGCGCGACATAGGCGGCACGGCCAAGACAATGGAGTTTGCAGAGGCAATCATCGCCGCGATGTAAGCAGTCGGTAGCTGAATTAAAAGCGCAAAAAAGTCTGGTACTCTTCACACGGGTTGAGAATTTCAAAGGTTAGTCCCGCCAAGGAGAATCCTCATGGAAGGCTATTCCAGATTCACCGATCAGCTTAACGAATATGAAAGAATCATGGAAAGCTATTACAGATGCGATCCGTTTGAGAAGTGTAATGCTTTAAGTGAGCAGGCGGCGAATAGCTTTAATGAATGGGTGAAGACAAGCGCGGCGGAATTGGATATGGGGCGTGCAGCATTAGAGCGCCAATTAGAGCCTTTACGAGCCATCGAAGCGCAAGCGAACAGTATCAGCGAGCGACTGCATAATGAAAAGCCTGACCCGCCCGACCCCGCCGCAGTGAAGGCTTACAATCTTCTGGTCACCGAGTTCAATCAGCTTGTTCAAAGACATAAAGAGTTATTCCACGCCTGCCAGCAGAGCGAAAAGTCTTACAACGAGCGAATCAATGAGCATAATCAGGAAGCATCTCGCCGCCGCCAGCAGGCCGAGGCCGTTGATAAAGATGCGGTCGAGCAATTCAACGCTTACAGGCATTGGCTGGAAGGAAGAGGCCCCGAAAAGTTCTTTAAGGAGTTAAACATTTCTTATGCTGCTCTCATGCAAGAAGTAAAACAAGCGGCTGAAAGCTTCCCGGAACTTCACCAATATATTAATCGAATCAGGAAGCTTAGAAGCGAGCTTGGCGCGTATGCTCAGAAAAATCAGGAGTCAATCGAAGATGGAATCATGGTTGTCGAAGTCACGGTGTGCCGAGAAGCCGCAGAGTACGAATCGGAGCAATGTTACATGTTCGTTGATTCAGGCGCTTCGGTAGTATCAATCCAACCGGAGCTTGTAGAAGCCATTGGATTGACCGAGCATGTTGGCGATGAGGTGGAGATTTATTTGCCTAGAGGAATAAGTATCAAAGCGCCTCAACTTGTAATTCCAGAGATGTCTGTTCAGGGAATGAAGGCCGAATATGTAAAAGCCATAGTTCTGAGGGAAACGCAGCCGGGCGTTGACGGCTGCATCGGGTTAAGCTTTCTTAATCGGCTCAACTATCATATCAAGAAGGAGGGGCCGCAAAGACTGCTGCCGGGTAAGAAGAATGAGCCGCAGGAGCCGCCAGCTTTTGACGTATTCATCAGTCATCGGTCTGAGGATTTCTCCGACGCCAAAAAGGTGTTCGACCTGTTGAATGCGTCAGGTTACCATCCTTTTCTCAGCGAGATTTCTCTTCTGGGCAGAGGTGATGCTGATTTCCGCAATGGTCGAATTTATAGATTACTTCTCTTCATCGGAGCAAAGCCTGTTTTACAGTTGAGAAACTTCGCCCGATAAGCAGGTTCAGTAGTGATCATTATCTTCATCTGATCTCTTCACAATTCCGACGCCACTCTTAGATTAAGCGAAGGAAAAGATGAGAAGTCTAAAGCCTCTGAATAAAAGCCGAATTGTCGTTTCCGGTTTTGTCACCTGTGCGCTGGCATTCCTCTCTCTGTTCGCATTGACGTCTGCCCAAACGCCGCAACGTGGCGGTGTTGACTGGATATTCGTTCTGGATACTTCAGCCTCAATGCGCGGCGCAGGCGGAACAAAAAATATTTTCGATAAGGTAAAGAGTACCATCGCGGACTTTATTCGCACTACCAGAGAAGGAGATTCGGTAACGATCTACACATTTGATCGCGACACTAAGTCTCGTCCGACCGTGCGCATCGCTGACGAAACAGATAGGCGCGACCTGCTTAAAACCATAGATGAGATTCAGGCTAATGGTGACCGAACCAAGCGGCATTGAAAAACGCACCCGTCCACCGTCTTCGCGCTCAATAAGCGCATCAATTACATCATCGGCATTATCTTCTCTGAGCTTGTTGGTTTCGATAAAACGAACGACTTCTTGCTCAAGCTCGCTGTCAGGGAAGGCTCCGTTGAGCAGGCCATCGCTCAGAAGCTTGCGCGCTGAATCGATCATCATAATCTCGTATTGCCTGATGGGCAGTGAGAGCGAGGCTACGCCGAAGCTGCAATAGCTGGCGGAGCGACCGCGCACGCGGCCTGCTACGCTGAGTTGAGTTTTGATGTTATCAACGGCGTTGTCGCTATCGGTGCCGATTTGCGAGCCGATCTGAATGTACAACCCATCCGCAATAAGCGAGAGCAGGTCGCTGGTTTCACTAATCACTTGACCAGATTCATTGACGCTATCAATCAGGTAAAGAAGATCGAACGGCGGTCGCTTGATGGGAATAACGTTTCTACCGTAATTGATCGAAAAATTATCATCACTGGATAAAGTTGTGAACCGCTCAATCTCCTTGAGCGCGCCGTAGGCGTTCGGCTTAACCAGCGTTGTGCCGGGAAGCCTTTGAAAGACACGCGGCAAAGCCAGCACTCCTGTGATGTTCGTAGAAGGCGAGAGAGTCTCCGCATGGTGGCGCGCGATAAATGCCACATCCAGAAACATCCCGCTACCCGTTCCGCCTGCAAGGCTGCCGACGATATAAATTTCAATATCCTCTCGCTCTGAAACGTCAAATCGTTCAGCGTACATCTGCTTGTTATATTTCACGAGCCTGACATCATCGAGAGCTTTACCGACGCGCGACATGATGTCGCCTATCTTCGCAAACAGGACCAGGCGACCGCGCGCGCGCACCTGTCCTGCACCGGCATTAATAGCCTGGATAGGGATGTTCTTGGGCCACCATTCGTCAATGTGTTCGTTCGTGCCGCGGTAAAGTTTGATAAGACGGCGCTAACGGCTATCAAGCAGCAACACGTAAATTACCGAAGCAAAATGGAGCGGCAAGTTGCCAGCGAGCTTGATAGAAACTTTAAGCGGCTGCACGAGAATCTGATTCACTCCCTAGATGAATGGTGGCAGCGCGCCATTAATCGTCCGAACGGCCTCAATTATGCGAAGAGTTTTGCTGAAAAACTGCTCGCCAAGCTTGAGTGGTATCAGCACATGATGGAGAACGAATCAAAAGAGGAACGGGATCGGCTCAAAGCGCTCAATTTCAGCATGCTTGAAGAGCAGATGCGCGAAGCGGCGGCGGCATTCCTCAGAAGAGAAAGCAGAGTTCAGACAGCTTGCAATAACTATAAAGGTTTGGTTGACCGCGAGTGCGATCTGTACCTGCAAGTCGCACGGCGGGACAAGGCAGCGGAGCTTTACGGCTCGCTTCGCACGAATGTTGAGGGAATTATTGGACGTTGCGTGCGAATACGCCTGAACCTTGAAACGACGCTCAAAAAATACGAGCAGGCGTATCTGGACGCTAGCACTTCACGCAGCGGCGAAAGCCTTTTCGAGCACACAGTGCGCTTTGATGCTCAAGCCAACCGTCCAGCGATTACCACAGAGGATTTCATCAACTGGTATCGCCATGAGAACGACACTCTGGCCCACTGGGCGGATATGCGCGAAGATGATGTCGCGCGCGAACTGTTCGACTTCATCATTGAGCGCTATCGCCCTCTGACCGGCCTCTCAATTGATGAGGTGCTGCAACGCGGCACGCCCGACGACATCATGCGTGACCTCACTCAATTAAGTCGCCTGGCCGTTCCGCTCTGGCACTACGACGAAGGCAGAATCCCTGTGAACAACCGTGACATCATACACGAGATGTACCACTACGGTGTGGAGGACGCAAACAAGACCATTCTCATGGACCCGAAAATTTATGGAAGGGTGCCGCGTGGGTCAAATGATCCGTCATTTGTTTCAACGCTTGACCCGCATCGCATCACACTCTTCAAGGTAAAGGTGGGCGTCCCGCTCTTCGCTTTGCAGGGCATAGAAGATATGGAACGCGCTTACAAGGACCCGGACAAGACGGTCTCGAACCATTTACACCGTGAATGGGAGTCGTTCCCGAGCATAACTCCAGGCGGTGATGATGGGGCATTGCGCCTGTTCGCCATCGCACAAGCGCCTGAGCCGTTCGCTTTCATCGAGCGGCGCGGCGAATGGTACTATGTGCGCTCGCAGCAAGCCAGAAGGACGGAGAACGGCCAGCTTCGTCTCGGCCAGGGACGTCTCACTGCCTTCTCTGCTTTTGAGAAGAATAGAGAGCTTATCAAAGAGATCCAAAATAAGATCGAAACCATCACACGCACCGAGGGCGAAGTTCGAGTTAATGCAGTTTTGCGCACATACGCCGAGCAGCTAATCAATCAGGTCTCAGGCGGCAATGTTGATGCAGCGGTAAAGGAGCAAGTCGAAAAGGAGATTAACTCTATCGAAGAATATCTCCAGCGTATGGCGACAATTCGTTAGAGCGTTTTCTGTGAAAGAAAGGCTTTAAATAGCCTGTAACTTTAGATGCGAGCCATTGAACAGAAAGGCTCGCATCTAAGGTCTTTAGAGCAAATGAGGTAGGCTGTTATGTTGAGATTGAAACCCACAGCAATCATCGCGCTTGATCCTCACACGGCGGCTTTCTGCGGTGCGGTGTACCAAAGGCTCGAACAAAGCTTTGGGGCGCGTAGCCGTCTAATCCAGGCCTATGCTCTAAAGATGGAAACGGACGCACTCGAACTGGTGCCGGATGTCGCTTCCATCGCGGATTCGAGTTTCGACCTACAAGCCGCCCGCGAAAGTATGAAGCATATCAACGCGCAGGAAGCGCGGGCGCTTTTTGAACGTGAGAGAGTGAATAAACTGGAACCTGCGCTCATAAAAATGCTGGAGTCGGGCCGCGCCTTTGACGAGATAGTCGAAGCCGGAATGTCCAACATCGTGGTGGCGAATGAGCGAATGATCTACCTGCTGATTCCATCGGCTAATCCGGTTATAGGCGAGATTGCGCTCGATTTAGCCAACTTGATTAGATGGCTCTTCGGTAAACTTTTCACTAACGAAGTCCCGACGCTGGATATCGTCGTGCTGCTGCCACAACTGTTCGATAATCCTGCTCCGCCAGATTACGCCGCTACATATGCATTACTGAAAAGACTCGATTACAGCGCCACGCTGGGCATGGATCACAGTAAACCAGTTTTCGATAATTGCTGGCTAATAGATAGCACTAATGCGCGCGGTATCAGACTTGGTTCGTTAGCCGAAAACTTGGAAAGCTACAGCGATGCGTTTGCAGGATTTCTGACTGCCGATTACGAAAGAAGTGGTGCCTGGGCTGTGGCGGGCAGAGCACGAGGCAAAGTAGCTGCTTATAGCTCTTTCGGCCACGGCGAGCTTTTCTTCCCCGCTGAACTCACTGTCATGCGACTCAGTTCAGCGCTTGCGCGCGATATTATCTCCAGCGACTTTCTGGCTGATGGCGCGCAGCCCGCTCAAGATGATCGCCGTATGCTGATCGCGGCGAAGGAATTCGTCTTGAGCAAGGGGTACACGGATACGCTGGCGGGAGTCGAACGAGAGAAGGGGGGGCTAATCTGGCAGCGCGGCTTTGATCCGCGCGACGAGATGCGCGGAGAACTGGCGGCACACGAATATGTCAGCGAGTTGCAGCGTCGCCACGAAAAATTCGAGAGCGAAACATTGCTGAGCTACAACCGCTCGCTGCTAACGAGCGGCAATGAAGCGCAAGCCGAGCTTATCCAGCTACTGGACGCAGAGATAGATCACCGCTTGGACGCAACGCCCAACGGTTTAGGCGAAGCGCTCAAGTTGGTAGAGATGTTCGTAGATCGCGCCATAATCTTAAAAGCAGATACGCCTAACGACCGCCCGCAAAACTTAATCACCGAGCAGCGCGCCGCTCAAGGCTCAATGGACAGTCGGCTCGGAATTACGATTGATCGTGAGAAGACCAAAAGCATACTTGCCAGAGTATATGAGCTGCGTAGCCGTTTGAGTGCTATGCGTACAACGTTGAGCCTGCTGCCTGTCGCTGACGGTCAACAGGAGCGGCAAGTGGCGCAAGTGAAAACGGCAGCGGCTAATTCTCCAACAGCGAATGTTTCAGAAAATGAGCCGCTCGCTGTTGATGAGCAAACAACTGGAAGCTACACTCCGCAGGATGAGCATCTTCGACTCGAAGAAGAGATTGAAGATGCAGAGCAGCAATTACAGACTCTGTATGGAGAATATCCTCATGCCGTTTCTGAAGAAGACGCTATGGCTTATCATGTGCGCCACGAAGCCAGCCAGAAAGCGCTCGAAGATAGTGTCAAAGCCGTCGCAGATGCTGAAGTAGAATTAATTACCGCAGGCACTAAGTTGAACGAGGCTCGGCGCGCCCTAAACGAGTTGCAGCAGGAACGGCGGCAATTTCTCTACCGCCATTTTGTCCTGCATCCGGTGCTTTTGCTCTTAGTAATATTCGGCGTTCCGGCTCTAGCTGCATTCGGCGACATTGGCCCGGCTCGTCAATTGGTCGAGTTCTTCTGGGATAATCTTAGCCAGTTTGTTTTCTGGCTCGCCTGTGTTGCGGCTGCTTATGTCATAGTTATTTTTTACATGTACGCAACCGGCATCAACCGCCGCGTGAAAGAAGCGCTCGATCAGGTCAGCAAGCTTGGGCGAGGCTTGGACTCCGCTCAAATTCAGTTGCGCAGCGCGCACAACGAAGAATTGCACCTGAAATATGAACTGTCCCTGCATGACGCGCGCGTCAAAACTCTGGGCCAATTGATTAAAGTTACGGAGCAAAGAATTACGGACTTACGTCAAACGCTTGATGCGTTAAATGAGACACGCGCTCAATTCGTGCGAAAGCACGACGAAGCAGTGCCAGTATCTTCTATCACGCGCCATCCTGTGCTTCTAAAGGAAGATATTGATGCTTATTATCGGAAAAAGATTTCAGATGTTAAGTCTCTAGCGGACATCTTTCGGCGCGATTATCTGGAGAAGCGACGCTCGGAGGTGCGTCGAATTCCTATAGAAGAATTCCGCGAAAAGCTGGAAAGCTTTACCCGAAGTCGTGATCCTTTCGAGAGGCTCATGAAACTCTCGATTGAAGATGTCCTGCTTGGGCGCGAGCCGGAGTTGGTCTCAACCGGCAGCTTACCTAACCGACTGAAGGCGCTGAGTGATGCGGCTGAACCTCTGGTGCCTTTGAGCGACGCAAATGAAAACCCTGAGAAGTACGCGCAACGCGATGTCACTCTTCTGGCGGGCACGCAAGACCATGCGAAGCTTCTTGATCTTTACAGAATAAATTGTTCTGAAGCGACACTTCACCCGTCTGAGGATGAAAAAACCTTGCGTGCTTTAACACGCTGCCTGAATTTCCCGGCCTACTTCTTAGGCAGAATTCAATACTATCGCTCTTGTTACGAGCGTGATAATGGGCTGGACCCGGAATCTAAAAAGCTTCCTGATTTGATTCCGATGGAAATGGCCTTAAGCCCTGAAGTGCGGAGGGCGCAAGAACAACTCTTGCTTGGAATCGCTATCGGCATGGTTTCACGCAAAACTGATGGCAGCTATATTCTTGTTAATAGCAAGCAGGAAGAGATGCTTGGTATTGATCGCGGAAAAATTGCTGAAAAGTTCACTACAGATTTTCGCGCAAACCAAATTTATGAAGAACTCCGTGCTCAGGTCAGGGAAAGTTCGTCAGACCGAAGCATCATTCACCGGAAGCTCACAGAATTCAGCGAAACCGCAGATGATCTTGATGGCAACGAGCGAGAGCTTCTGGAGAAACTAATACAAAAATATCATCCGCTCAGCTAAGTTCTTTAATCATTATACAGCCTCACACTGAAATTACATTCCCCTTATTCTGTGATGAAAAACCATTCAGCGGCACACGTAACCATGAGCCGCTGAATGGTTTTTTTCTAAGCGTGTGAATCTATTCTTAGGGTGTCGGCGTGTTCGCAGGCGTCGCGTCGTAGTCGCCAGCGATTACTATGGTCATTTGATCCGGCCTGAAATATTTCTTTATCGCTGCGTTGACCTCTTCGAGCGTGACGGAGTTGATGATCTGCGGGTAGCGATCAATGTAGTCCGCGCCCAGATTGTAGAACTCCGCATTCCAGAGAGCGCCTGCTATGCCAGCGTTCGTCGCAAGCGAGACTTTGAACGAGCCTATGGCAGAAGACTTCTCGGCAGCCAACTCGTCCGGTTTAATCCCGTTCTGCACGTAGTCGCGCAGCACGCTCATGGTCGCGGCAATGGCGCGGTCAACGTTCTTCGGGTTGACAGAGACGCCTATGTACCACGGCCCTGCCGCAAGACCCGGCGTGCGAAAGCGCGAGTTGATGCCGTAGGTCAACCCTTGTCGGTCGCGTACCTCAAGGCCCAGACGCGACGAGAGCGTTGATTGGCCCAGCGCCCTGTTCGCCAGGATAGCCGCGTAATAATCGCGCGCGTTTCGGCGCAGCGGAGCCGCCGAACCCAGAACGATGTCAACGTTCGCCCTTTCGCGCAAGGTCAGCACCTCGCGTCGCGCTGCCGCTTGCTGCTGCGCGTCTGTGACATTGATGTCAATGCTGCGCGGGCCTGCGAAAGCTCCGAATACTTCCTCGAATTGACGACGAACATCCGCCGCGTTCACATCGCCCGCGACGGCGATGATTAGAGAGCGCCCGCCGTAATGCTCGTTGTAAAAGTTGCGCACGTCCTCAACCGTGATTGATTGAATGCTGCGTATCAACTCTTCGCCCGGTCGCTGGTAGAACGGGTTCGAGGGGTCGAAGACCAACTCGCTGAATCGCTCGTATGCGCGCGAACTCGTGCGCGCCTGATCCTCGCGTATCGCTCCTATTAGCTGCTGCTTCAACTTCTCCAACTCCTCCGCCGGGAAAGATGGCTCGCGCATCTCTTCAGCGAGAGTTCGCATCATCAGCGGCAGGTCGCGCGACAGCGAGCGCGCCACCATGTTCACGGCGAACTGGTCTGTCGAATAATCAATCTCAGCGCCTACGGATTCCAGGTCTGAGGCGAGTTGAAGCTTCGTGCGATGCTGCGTGCCGCGCTCAAGCATGTCGCCTGTGACGAGCGCAAGGCCGGGCTTCGCCTGCGAATCGAAGTAAGAGCCTGCGCGGAACGAGCCGCGCAACGCGACGGTCGGCGTGGCGTGGTTTTCGAGAACAAGTAGCGTAGCTCCGTTCGGCAACTGCGTGCGCGTAACGCGCGACGCGAAAGTAGAGCCGCCCCCTTGCGCGCTAGCAGGCGTAGCGCTAGAAGAGGCCGATCTGCTGTCTGCTCGCCCGCGATTGTTTTGAGCGTGCGCCGCAGATGAATCGTCACTATCATGCTGCCGCGTTGAATCTTCGGAACTCGCACGCGCGCCCGGCGTGCGATAGAACTCTACGCCGCGCCGTGACAGTGAATCGGAGTCTGAGGCTTGCAGCCCGCTCGGGCGCGCGCCCGCAGGCTGATTGCCCCCGGCTGCATGCTTCGGAATGAAGTAACCGACTGTTCGATTGTCTTCCGTGAAATAGGTCGTGGCAACGCGCTGCACATCGGCAGCCGTTACTTTGGAGATGTTGGAACTGTAGTCCTGGAAAAAATGCCAGTCGGCTATGGCCTCTGTCTCGGCCATCTGCGCGGCGATATTGAAAGTGCCGTCTCGGTTGAAAGCCTCCTGCGCCAGAATCTGCTGCTTCGCCTTATCAATCTCTGCCTGCGTCACGCCGGAATCCGTGACGCGCTTCAATTCAGCCAGGATAACTTCTTCCACCTGTCTCGGCTCAACGCCGGGACGAAGCGTGGCGGCTACCTCGAAAAGTCCCGGATCGCGGTGCTGATCCGCGTTAGAAAAGACGTTGATTGTAAGCTGCTTTTCAACCAGAGCTTGATAGAGCCTGCTCGTCACGCCCTGCGACAGTATGGTCGAGAGCACTGCGAGCGGGTAGGTGTCGTTCTGCGCGGGCGGGTTCAAAGCCCTCTTAGCCAGGTCTTCATTCGAGAGAACGTTCCCCTGACCCAGAGTGCCCGGCGTGTGGTAAGCAATCTCTACGAGCGGCACTTCGCCTGCTCGCCTTATGGTAACGCGGCGCTCGCCCTGCTGTGGCGGCTCTTCCGTGTAAACCTGCGGGATGGGCTGGGCTGAAGCCTGATAAACGCCGAAGTATTTACTGATGAGCGAAAGCGCGCCTGCGCGGTCAAAGTCGCCTACGAGAATTGCCGTTGCGTTGTTCGGCTGGTAGAACGTGTCGTAGAAAGTTTTCAGCCGAGTGGTCGGCACGCCTTCAACATCGGTGCGCCAGCCTATCGTCGGGTGATGATAAGGATGCTCGCGGAAGGCAAGAGAGTAAATCGCCTCGTCCAGAACTTCCGAAGGCTCGTTCTGCCCGCGCTCCAGTTCGTTGCGCACGACCGTCATCTCGGACTGGCGATCAGCATCTGCGATGAGAGAGTTGCGCATGCGGTCTGCTTCCAACTTCACGGCAAGCTCAAGCTGATCGGACGGCACCGTCTCGAAATACATTGTGCGGTCATACCACGTGTTCGCGTTAAAGGCCGCGCCTATCCTCTGCAAGGTGGCCGCTATCTGCGTGTTCTTCGCCTTGTTGAAAGTCGGCGTTCCTTTGAACATCATGTGTTCGAGCAAATGAGTGGAGCCTGTGTAGCCCACAGCCTCATTGCGCGAGCCGACCTTGTAAACAACCAGCATGGTCGCTACGGGCGCGACGCGGTTCTCTACAAGCAAAACCTTCATGCCGTTGGCGAGCTTGTACTCGCGTGTTCCCCCGGACTCCGTAACGAAGGTCACGCCCGCAGGTAATTGCTCCTGCAAAGTTGTCCCTTCTACTCTGGCGTGAGTCGTTCGGATGAGCGATATAAAGAGCAAAGCGGCAAATACCGGAACCGCCCACGCGAGCAGTCGAAAACGTTTCCTGTTCATAGCCGAAACTCCTGTGATTATAAAATTAGAGAGGTGTGAGAATAATACAACTCAAGCACTGATTTTGGCGAGAGCAGTTGAAGCGCTAAGAGAGTAATACAACTCTCGCACAGCTTCGCGTGAGATGATGAATGCGTCCAGATTGAAAGCATGCAGCCTATCAATCTCTTACTTCGTTGACCTGCCAGTAACGTAACCGACGAATCCTGTCACAATCGCTGTGATTAATGTAGTTGCCCACCTTTTGTCTTCGGCGGTTGAGCTTTCTCTGACAATTGCCCAGACGCAGAGACAAAGCGCAACGCCGACCACAATGAAGGCAGCGATGTGCAGAGCAAAGTCTATTCGCCGCTTGTGAGCGGCACTTGCCTTTTCAATTTCGAGGCGCGCGTCCCTCTCGGCTGGTTCCTCGCGCGGCAAGATTGAAAGTTGATGGTCTGGTCTATTCGCTAAGTCATTAACGTCAATCTTTCCATCTTTCATCGGGTCAAGCCAGTTCAACTAAAGCCCGATAATCTCCGTCGTGAGCGGTTGATCCCTGTCCGCGAGACCTAACTTGAGGCCACGCCGTTTAGCATCAATCGCAACCTCCATCAAGGCTATGGCCTTTCGGAGAACATCGCTTTTCGTCCCTCCCGTTTTAGCGGCAAGTTCTTCAAGAAGCGAATTCAACTCTGGAGAAATATCCAGACTTAGACGAACTTTCTCCTTTTCAAGTTTTGGTGAACCTCGAACAGAGTTTTTCCTGGCTTGATTCACAGTTTTCTTTTCCTTTCTGACTTTTTGATTAACGACCAGTTAGGTTCAAATAGACCTTAGAACATTGGTTCCCTTGCTTGTTAGCAGCCGACTTGCTTGCTTCAAGTCCTACGGGATGGGAACTTATTCCTAATCGTGTCAACGCCCGTTCCGTGTACTGCCGCTCAAGCCCTTAAGCGCAGAAGGGTAGCAGAACAAACATTAGACTCAAGGAAATAATACGTAAAATTTACGTAAAAGACAATCTTGAAAAATATAGACTTCGATTGTGAGAATAATCAGTTCGCTGTCCGAACTGTACGATGAATCAGGAAGGCAGGTCTTACTATTTAGCGCCGAACAATTGAATCAACTCCGTGATGCTTGCCATGTGATGGTCGTCGTGCTCGGCTATGAAGAGGGCATGGTCAACGACGCGCATCGGTTGATTCAGGCGCGGGTGAAGCGCAGTGCGCCCTATGAACTCGTCGTCGTAAGCGTCCAGCCGCCGCACGAATCTAGCGCGCTCTGCGCGAAGCTCATTTAAAATGTTCTCGATTGAATCGGCGTTGTAATTCGCCTCGTAAGTCTTGCGATTCTGCATGTCGGCAGCGCGAAGCGTTTCAAGCCCCTGCTCGAAATCGTCCAATCGCCCAATGCCCAGCGCTTCAAGATCAAGAAGATGGCCTGCGTGCTCCTGCATTGACCATCGCTCGCCGTCGCGCCGCGTCAGAATCTCGGCGGGCAATGACAGCAGACGGCTTTCCAATCTAGCGGGCGTGCCGCGCAACCGCTCGACTATGTTCGGAAAAACGCCAGCGGGAAAATCGAAATTAAACTTGCGCGCAACCCACGCCGTTCGGTGAACCATTTCGGTCTCCATTCAAAACAATCGTTGCTTCAGGCTTTAAGATGACATTTTTTGCCGATATAGAATTGATTTTAAGTTTTCGAAGGCATGACGTACATCACGATTGCCATGTAATGGCAGATGCTGCCGCCGAGCACGAACAGGTGCCAGATGGCGTGGTTGTGCGGAACGCGCTCGCAGGCGAAGAAGATTGTTCCAAAAGTGTAGGCGAGACCTCCGGCGATCAGCCACGCGAGTGCTCCCAGAGGAACAACGAGCAGTATCGGCTTGACGGCGATGACGCAGAGCCATCCGAGGAATATGTATGAGAGAACGGCGGCGATTCTGAATCTGTTTCCAAATATGACTCGCCCCAGAATCCCCACGAGCGACAGCCCCCACACAAGCCCGAACAGCGTCCAGCCCCATCCGCCGCGCAGCATAACGAGCGTAAAGGGCGTGTACGTCCCGGCTATGAGCAGATAGATGCAGCAATGATCCAGAACGCGCAGCAGACTTTTGGCTCGTCCCGTTCTTGTGCCGTGATAGAGCGTAGAAGCAAGATAGAGAGTGACGAGCGATGCGCCGTAGATGCTTCCGCTGACTATTTGCAGCGTCCCGCCGTAAAGGCACGCGATTACAACAAGAGTGATTAGTCCGACGACGCTCAGCGCGAGTCCTACGCCATGCGTGATGCAGTTGGCTAACTCTTCAACCGGGAGCCGTTCGCTTACAGATTCCATCACGTCACGCGCCGCCTTACTCCTTAAAGGAATCAATGCGCTCGAAACTATCGGCAAGATTCTTCACTATGAAATGGCGAAGCTAGCCTGGAATGTGCTTCAAGCCGCAGACCCGTAGCCTACCTTGCCAACTGATGTGAATGTGTAATCAATGCACTACGCCTCTTCGCCCGCGAGCCGTGCTTCAACGATTTGTTATGCCACGCAAACCTTGCTGATTGCACCAGCCCATTTGCTCACAACGGCCTTGCCGTACATCTGCTGCTCTTTCTCACGGCGTATAGCGCACGCGCGCAGGAATGCGCCGCGCTCGCCATATTTGGTGATTGAAACCGAAGTGCGCCCGCGCTTCTCGCGTCCGGCGTTCCACGAAATTTCGTAGACTTCGTTGAGAAAGATGCGCCCGTCCTTACCCTTGTACTTCTTCACTGTGCGCCGCACGCCTACGACGCCGCTTGAGTTGCGCGGATTCTTTCCGACGACAACCCAGTCGGTGCGCGGCTTGCCGAGTTCCTGTTCCAACTGATTACGGCATTCCACAGCTTTTTCGAGCGCGGTCTCACGGCCTCCGTGCTTATGATCGCTGATGAATTTTGCTTTGGTTACGTTTCCAAGTCTGACTCTGACGTACCAGCCGACAGTCTTCTTCTCCGGGCAATCAATGCGGCTGATGCCCTTATGACCACTTTTCGCCATATACTTCCTTATCTGTTTCTCCTGGGCTTTAAATTAGAAGGTTTATGAAAATTACCTCTAACCACGCGGATTGTCAAAGCCTGCGATTAAGAAAGCACCTTGACGCCGTAAAAAACATTCTCCTCTTTGCGTCCTGGCGTGAGATAGATTTTCATGCAGGAGATGCTGTAGGCGCTAAGAAACAGAAAGGGTGTTTGGACTGCTCTCTAACAGACTTGCTCGAACGGCGGTCTCGGACGCGCTTCACCTGCTGGCATCTTTTCGGATGAACGGCTGCTCGACTTCATCCGAAGTAAGCATCTCGTAAAGGCGCGGGCGGCGGTACGAGTTGCCCCATGTCTCGCGCTCGCGGTAAGAGCGTAGGCTGTCCATGTCGAACGTTGCGATGTAAACGTCTTCCTGCTCTCCGGCCTCTATGATGAGCGTGTCGCGCCCCGGCAATTCCTCCGGGATTCCCTGAGTATAAGCAGCGGCATCGAACGCTATAGAGTGCCCGTTGTTCCTGGGCGCGGCGTAATTGGTCATGGCGACGCCGGTCATGTTCTCGAACGCTCGCGTCTTGAATTGATCTATGCGGTGATGATCAAGAGTACAGGCGTTCGGCGTCAATATTAGTTCCGCGCCGCGCAGCATCAGTATACGCGCGCTTTCCGGGAACTCGCGGTCGTAGCAGATCATGAACCCGATTTTCACCGCGCCCTGCTCCGTATCCAACTCGCAAACCGGAAAATCATCTCCGGGCGTAATCTCGCATTCTATGTCAAACTCGCACGTGTGAACTTTGGCGAAAGTCAGGATTATCTCGCCGCGACGGTCAATCAGAGAGACGGAATTGCGCGGCCTGCCCTCCCACTTTTCAAGGTAGGTGAGCGCGATCGCCATGTTCAGTTCCGCAGCGAGTTTTCTGAAGTGCATGATGAACGGATCGTCGCGGCTTATAGCCTGCGCCCGCCAGCGCTCGCGCTCGCCCTCGCGCTTCGGGTCGAAGAAGGTCATGCCGACGCTCCACATTTCAGGGAACAGCGCCACGTCCGCACCACGCGCACGCGCTCGACGGCAGAAGAGTTCACCTTTGGCAAGGCTCGCGTCTCTATCCAGCCCACAACTCGTCATCTGCAACAATGCAACTTTGATTGGTCTCATAGAGAGTTAAGCTTAAATCTCATCTCAAAACCCGTGATAGTCAATCAACCCTTTGCGCTTTCTTAGCGTCTTGGCATCTCCAGCGTGAAAATATATCTCACGCTGGAGACGCAAAGAACAGAGCGCGCAAAGAGGTTCTGAATTTGCTTCTTAATACAAGTCCGGCTCTCCCTGTGGGCGCGTGCGCCAGCGCTTGTGAATCCAGAGCCACTGATCCGGGTAACGCCTGATGTTGCACTCGACCGTCTTCGTCGCTAATGATGTCAGACGCCGAACGTCTTCCGCTTCGTCCCCGGTTCGTTCTACCTTGAGAGGCGCGCCTATTCTAAGCACAAATCGTTGACGTTCCTCCTCCCACGGCGCGAATACAGGAATCACGTCCGCGCCCGTTCGCAGCGCAAGCTTAGCCATGACGAACGTAGTCGAAGCCTGCGTGCCGAAGAAATCAACGAAGATGCCTTCGCTCGCCGTAGTGTTGATGTCAATCAAGAGTCCCAGCGTTTCGCCTGCGTGCAGGACTCTGAGCATAGAACGGACGGCGGAACGCTTGTCTATCGTGCGATTGCCGAAGCGCGTGCGCATGCGCTCGACCAGACGCTCGACCATAGGGTTATCAATGCGGCGCACCAGAAAGCTGAGCGGGTGGCCGAACGCAGAGAGAGCGAAACTCGTCATCTCCCACGCGCCCAGGTGTCCGGTGATTAGAATGAGGCCACGCCCATGCGCGCGCGCCGCTTCAATGTTTTCCAGTCCCTCGCAATCAACCATCTCGCGCACATCTTCGCGGCTTATACTGGAGAGATGGCTGAACAAGCTTAGCTGACGACCCAGATTGGCGAAGACGCCGTGCAAGATTCGGCTGCGCTCCTGCTCGTCCATAGAAGGGAAGGCCATAGCAAGATTGCGCTCGCCCACGCTCCTGAGCTTACGGCTTGCGCGATGAGCAACGCGCCCCATAACGCTGCTAGCGCCGACGGCGAGTTTTCGGGGCAAAATCCCGAACCCCGAAATCAAAGAGCGCGCCGCCGCGTATTCCAGAATTGTTCTTGCTCTGCCGGGCTTGCTCATGAATTATGCAAAAGGAAGAATCTTGAGAGCTATGCTATCAGGCGGTCGGGTCGAATGCTTCTCAGGCAGCGCATGATTGATAAACTTGCGGATTAAAGAGAATCAAAGAAACGCTCAAAAATGTTTTCAATATCTCGTGAGCTATGTAGTACCCGCAGGATTTCAATCCCGCCCTCAAACGGCTGATAGAAAATGATATAGTTTTTGACCGCGAAACTTCGCAGATTAACGCAGCTCAGTTTGCTCTCGCCCCATCTGTGGATGGTCACGCAATATGGCTAACCTGCGGGTTATTTCCTTGATGAGCTTACTCGCCGCTTCCGTGTTGTGTTCGGCGATATATGTCCAAATTTCCTTCAAATCTTCTTCGGCAGCAGCAGCGACTTTGACTATCGGCATTACTGTTTCCCGGAAGCGTTTAATCTTTCCTGTCCCTGCCTGATAATATCGTCGGAGAATGCCTCGATTTCAGCATCCGTTGTGTAGGCGGCGAATCGCCCTTGCTGAATGTCTTCAATGCCATGCATGATTTCCCGGCGCAAGGCTTCCACCCCGTCCTCTTTAGCTTTCAGCAATCGCAAGCTTGCCATAACGACCTCATCAGCAGACTTATATTCACCGCTTTTGATCTTTACATTTATCAGCTCTTCCATCTCGTCCGTTAATGTTATGGTCATTGCTTCACCTCGCCTCTTTATCTTAATCTCATCTTAGAGAGGATGCCATTATATGATTATACAGCACACGGCTATATAACACGCAGGATGAGCGTGTTGTCTCACCACCCATTCTGATTTGATTCTAAAATTCTCTAACCCCAGCGACCAGCCAAACGTTTTCCGTTGAGAGATTGGAACATGCCGAGGCGTATGGCGTCTGTGTCTTTCATGGAGATAAGCGGCATGATGCCTTCGTTGATGATTCGCTCGGCGGAGCGTGTGGTCATCAATGTTTCGGCGCAGGGCTTGATGCGGGATTCGCCGTCTTGAGTGTAAATATGAAGCGGGAGTCCTTCGATCTCCTGAACTTGGCCGGGGCGCATGTCCCAGCCGCTTTCGGTGAAGGCATGTGCCAAAAGATAGACGACGGCGAAAGCCGGGTTAGCCCACAAGTACCAATCGTGTAGAGGCGGGGCGTCCGGTGGCATCTCTTCAAAGTCAAACTCTTCGGTTGGCTCGGTCTCCTGACCATAAGGCAGGCGCAGCAGGAATCTCGGAAGGGCGAGTCCCAGATAAGATGCGCTCGGAATCCGTTTCAAATCTCTCCACGCTTTGCTCGGCTCGTCCTCTGCGGTCGCACGCCAGTCTTCAGGGTCTGGTGTTCGGGCAAGAGAGTCGCAGCCTATTACGTGCGCGCTCGCTTCGGCGATAAAGGGCGCGCCTGCTTCCTGCGCGACGAGCGAGATTTTTTGTAAAAATTCGGCGTCCGTGAAATCGAAACGGTAGTTGCCGACGACGACAGCCCAGGGGATACCGCCGGGTGTGCCGACGGTGCTTTCGACCAGGAGCTTGTAAAGGGCTGAGGAATCAACCTGCTCGTTAGAGAGGATGTCTGCCGCTAATTCCTCGCGCGAGATGTCCAGCAGGTAGAGTTTTAAGTCTGTCCCGGTCTCAAGGCGTGAGACCAAAAAGTCCAGAGCGCGCCACGCCGATTCGAGCGCCTGAAAATCCGCATGATGCAGGATTGCGCTCATCTCTTTAGCTACGGCTTCGTCAACCGCAGCGATTAGAGATTCCTGCTCGGCCTCGTTGCCGGGCACCAGATACGGGCGGACTGCTTCCTGCACGAGCGCGTTGATGTCAGGCGAGAGTTGCCGGACGGGTCGTTGCGGTTGAGGTGCTGTGCGCTCGCCCTGCGCCTCCGCAAGCATCTGGTCGAGCAGGCTGCCTTCGGAATAATCTACGGCGCTTGCGTCTGTAGGTTGCTCAGCGCTAGCTGTTTCTTGAGCATCGGTTGTCGCTTGAGCGTCCGACTCTTTCACATTGGCCCAACTGCGAACCTCTTCCGCAGCAGCGTCGAAAGTCTTCGGGTTGCTGAGGCGTGCGCGCGTCCGTCTAAGCAACTCGAACATCTCTACGCGCTCGAAGATGCGGTCGGGGTGAAAGTCTTCGAGCGAGTTGAATTGAATGGTGAGCGAAAGATTGCCGTCACCTGACAAAGGAAGATGAAGACGCGCGCCAAGCTTCGCCAGCACTCTATCCAGATTGTCGCGGTCAATCAGAAGCGGACGCCACGCCGCCAACTCCCCGGTTGATGCGGAAAGGCCGCGATTGGCGCGACCGCTCCAATCGCCCATGAGCGCTATGCGAAACGGAGTCTCCGAATCCGCGCGCGCCGTTTCGGCTTCAGGCTCTTCCATAGTTGCGACCAGATGTGAGTCGAACTCTTCGAGTGAAAAATCTTCTTGCATGGGAATCTCTTTGATTTTTAGCAGCGACCGCAAATTTTTGGAGAAAGCCTTTTCGAGCTTTACAGCAGTGTGCCGTTCGCGCTAATGATTGGGCGTCTCTTCGCCGTAAGTTTTCATCAATTCGACGAGTCGTTCTTTGAGCGGGTCGCGCAGGCGCGCAACGTCTTCAGTTTCGACCACTTCCTCGAACACGTTCATGCCGGAAACTTCCGTGCTCTCTATGATAACTTCGTCGGGCGGTCGTGTGGTCGAGATAGCGGCGGAGATATATGTAACGGGCAGGTCGCCGAACTCCTTCAATCGCTCGGTGCTCAAAGAGAAGTGCAGCGCGTCCATCATCTGAGCAAGACCTGCCTGCTTGGTGACCATCGTGTTCATCATCAGGTAGTGCAAAACAGCTTGTTGCAGCGCGTCTCCGGTGCGGTTCTTACTTGCGATCAATTCGCGCAGTCGCGCGGGAGAAAATCCTGAGAAGGTGAGCACCCATTTCAGTGGTGAAGTCACTACAACAGTTTTGCTTTCGCCGCCGCCGGACGCGACGTACGTGTACTCTACGGGCGTCATCTCCAGTTGCGTGCTGATGATTTCGAGCGGCGTCTTAAAGTCCGGCGGCAGGTTATAGGGCTTAGATTTGGCGAGCGCTTGATATGCTTCCTGTAGCTCCTTGAAAGCCTTCTCGCCTATTCTTGAAACTTCGTAAGCTCCGCCCTCTACGTAGTTGCCCAACACGGCCTTCGGGCGAAACAGGGGCGAGAGCGTCGAAAGATATTCTTTCATCTGACCGCGCAGGTAATCGGCCATCGCCCGCGTCAGTTTTCTGAGCGCCAGCAGGCGCTGAATGCTGTAGCGTTCTTCCATTAAACTTTTTCTCCACAGGAGGATTTGTCTACTTCTTATGTTCAGGCGAAAGAAGAAACGGCGCGCCCAGGGAAATCGGCACGAAGCCTACAAGGCTAAATAACGATTGTCAATATTATGATCCGGCGGGTAATGGCTCAATTTGAAATTAAAGAGCAGAAGAACGTTTGTCTTAATCCTCAAATTGACCCACTACTATCCGGCGTGCGAGTTATTCCTTAAGAAAAAGGGGAATCGAAGCATAAGCGGCTTGTAGGCGCATCGCTTGATTTCCATCTCGAACCAGCGTTAAGAAAGGAAGTTTTCAAAAATGGTTTTTCGGGATTTTGCTCAGAAGATTCCCATACGTATGGGCACGGATGAAGAGTTCGCGCTTGTAGCAGGCGCGCTCAAACTGGCGCACTTTGACGAAGAGACTCTTCTCTCGATACTCAAGATTGAGAGGATGTCAGACGTGGGTTCTCTAACCCTGGATAAGATTGACCTATCGAACGTCTCAGAACAGCTAAGGCTATTAATCAGACTCTTCATCTTCCTGGGGCTAGTGCCGCGCGCCGATGTGGAAAGGGCGATTGATAGAGCCACGCTCGATGCATTCGAATCGCTCGGCATATTACGCTGCGGCGATTACGGCGAAGATCAGTTCTACACAACTATTCTGCTTTATCCGGTCGCTGGCTTCCTGATAGCCTCGGATCGCCATAGCAACCCTGACTTTTCAACGTTCACGCCGTCACCCGACATAGTGTTTCCGGCTATCTATGGGGGCACGCTGCGCTTTCTGAAAGTCATCCCCAGGTCTCAGGCAGAGGATGTTATAGACCTCTGCGGAGGCTCAGGCATAGGCGCGTTCCTGATGGGACGCACAGCCCGGCACGCAGTATCTTCGGACATCACGGAGCGCGCCACAGCTTTCGTGCGATTCAACTGCGCGCTTAACCGACTTGATAACGTCGAAGCAGTGTGCGGTGATCTATACGGCGGAGTAGAGGGGAGAACTTTCGACCGCATAACGGCGCACCCGCCTTACGTTCCCTCGCTGAGCGATACTACTATCTGGCGCGACGGAGGCCGCACGGGCGAAGCTCTGGTGAGACGCATCATCGAAGGAGTGCCGCGATATTTGCGCAAAGGTGGGCTGTTCTGCATCGTCTCTATCGGCCTTGATACTGCTGAAGGTTTATTTGAGGAGCGCACGCGCAACTGGATGGGTGAAACGAGCGACGAGTTTGACATAATCTTCGCTTACGCGGACGAGCGAGCGCCCGAGCAAGTGCTCCGCAGCATTGCGGAAAGAGAGCAGTTGGAGCCGGACGAGGTTCGCCAGTTGGCCCAGGCGTTTGCAGACGCGGGCACGCTCAAGACTCATTACGGCGTGCTTATTATGCGCCGCCGAGAAGAGGGCGCGAAGCGCGAACCGTGGACGATGCGAACAAGATGGAGCGAAGAGACCAACGGACAGGATGTAGAGTGGGCATTCTCGTGGCACGACCGCTCCTTGCAGCCCGATTTTCTGGAAGAGATGAAGGGCGCGCGCCCACGTCTATCGCCCCGGCTTCAAGTCCATGTAACTCATGTCGTGCATGAAGGCTCGCTCGTCCCGGCAGAGTTCGTCTTCGAGACGGACAAGCCGTTCGACTTTAAGGCTGAGTTTGAAGCCTCCATGATTCCAGTGATTGTACGTTTTGACGGTGCGCTAACGACCGCAGAAGTCTACCAGGCGGCTATCAAAGAATCGGACCTGCCGGATAATTTCACACTCGAAGATTTTACAAGGGTCATCGCGCAAATGGTGGAGCGCGGAGTTCTGGAGCAGGGATGATGGCTGAAGCCATGAAGAAGTGGGAGGAGAAGAAAGGCGGAAGAGGATAAAAGGGGGAATGTTGAAAAGGTAGATGCATTAACCGGCTGGTTGTAGTTTCCCTCTTCCCCTCTTTGCCACTTTCTTTCCGCCTTTTCACGCTCGCAACAGGCCGAATTGGGCCAATTCAGCAAGCCTCTCTTCAAGCTGCGCGGGCAGTATCTTCAGGATTTCCTCTTTCTCGTTTACTATCCCCTCTTTTTTAGAATATTTCTCGAAACCCGCTTCGACCAACCGCTGCATCTCCAGCAGTAAAGCCGCGTGGTCGCGCGTGCCATCCAGTAGCAGTAGCAGTTGCTTGCCGAGCACGTCATCCAGCTTGATGTTTTTGTAAGCGAGCGTCGTTACAATCTCTCCATCGCGCGCCTGCGCACGCGCAAGCGGGCTGGCTAAAGGGCGCTCGGTTACTTCGAGCGTGAATTCGGGCATGTGCGAGTGCAACTCTATGACGCCCGCGCCGTAGGCTTGCATCAGAGCGCTGGCGAAAATCTCAGTCTCCTCGTCCGCGCTCATCTGCTCGTCTTCTACGCCAGCGAGCGAGCGCGCTTCCGCCAGCAATCGGTCGAAGCTAACGTAGCGCGGGTGAACCCTGCTCAGGTACAGCATGGCGGCTTTAGCCAGCGGATTATTAGTCGTCATTTTCCCTTCCGAAGGATGATTGAACTCTTCGACTGCATTCGACCTTACGTCGGGTTCGGCCTCTGCGGGCTTCGCCTCGGACGCTATATAAAATTCTTTGACGAGTTCCGGCTTGAATGAGCGGTCGAGCGCGACAGTGTGATGGCAGAGCAAGGTCTGTCGGAAGCTTCTGCATTTCAGAAAATCCAGGTACTGCTCTTTAACCAGAATGTCCTGCTCCGACATCTGCTGTAGTTGCTGAGTTACTTCAGCCGGGAAATCCTGGTACTGCGCCTCGAAGTAATCGGCCTCGGATAGAAATTGCAGCCCGTATCGCGCGGCATGCGTCGCAAACTGGTGGAAGTAGACGGGCGAGTTTATTTCGGACAGATCGTCGTGATAGAGCGCGCCATCGCTCTTCTGCTCAAAACTCTTCAGCGTATCGCGCAGGTAAGCCTTATAAGTGGTTGTCTTAACTTGCGCCTCCGCGAGCCACTTTACAAGCGCGCGCGCCTGTCCCATAGCCTCGCGCGTATTGTTAACGTCCCTGATGTGAAAGAGCATCATGTCGCGTGTTATCTCGCGCAGCCGGCATCCGGGATAAGTGTTGTAGCTGATGTAGGCCACGCCCTGCGGCGAAAGATGTTTCCCGCAAATCTCCATCATTCGGTCCTGCACAGCAGGCGGAACCCAGGAGTAAAAGCCGTGCGCTATGATGTAGTCGAATTGGCCCAGAGTTTCAGGCAGAGCCATCAAGTCCAGTCGTTGAAGCACAATGTTCTTCAACCCCAGGTCTGCGATAATACGCTGGCCGCGCTCGACGGGTATCGCCGCAAGATCAATACCGACGAATTCGCTCTCAACGAGGTCAAGCGCCAGGGGTATCAGGTTGCTGCCGTCGCCGCAGGCAATCTCAAGCACGCGGCATCGCTCGACAGGCGCTGGACGCATGCCAAGAAGCCGCGCAACAGTCGCAAGGCGGTCAGGGTGCGACTGCGCATAGATGTAGTTCGGATATGAAACCTCGTCGTAGGCCGTCTGCGCTTGCCGTTCCATGAGCCTAAGCATATCTCAAAGCCGCGCTTTATAAGTAGTGGAAAGAGGGAAAGAAAGGAAAAAGGTAGATGGCAAAAGTATGAAAACAGATACATTCATCTTCTCTCCAAGTCCGAACTCCTTCTCTCTAAATTTGAGAAAGTAGGTTCAGCCGAACTTTTGCCTTTTACCTTTCGCCTTTTTTCTTCATATGACGTTGCTTGACAAAGCGTAGATGCTCGGTTAGCTTTTGCTGGCGAGGGATTTGTGAGGCGTCGTCGTGTTTGCAATTCGGAGACTTTCAGCGTTTTCATAAAGTCACACTAACCTCGCGTCTTCGACGGGCTACCTGTTGTTCTGAAGAGTACGGGCGCATCTGGAGAATCAGGCATCAGCACCGCATCTCTTTTTACCTTCGCGCGATGCGCGTTCGTGCCCGTTGAAATCTCTCCTGAAGTTTACTCGGACCCGCGGCGCGTATCTCAATTGAATCAGCGCTCGGGCAAGCAACCCGCTTGAGTGACGATAAAAGATGAGCGACCCATACGATGACGAAGAGAGGGAGCCTGAAGGCGACTTCGGCGCAACGACTCCGTTAGCGATGCCCAGAGAAGAGGCGCGTCGAATCCGTGAGGAGATAGATTCGACCGGCGAGATCGAGCCACAGCCCCGGCCTCAACCCGCGCCTCAGCAACAGCCGCGCCCCGCAGCAGCGCCCAGACGCGGCATCCCCGCCTGGGTCTGGATTATCGCGGGCGTCTTCTTTCTGGCCGTAGTGGGGTTCGTGCTCTTCTTCGTGCTGTTGCGCAACCCTGGCTTCACTATGGTCGTGCGCGGCGCGCCGCCCGGAAGCAGCATACTGGTTGATAACGTCAGCCACGGCGTAACAAGCGGCGACGGCTCTATAAAAGTTCCCGGCCTCAAACCGGGCAAGCGCGTAGTGCGCGTCACTCATGACGGCTATCAGGATTTTAATACTTCCGTCAGCGGCGACGACGGCGAAGTGAAAACCGTCATAGCGCAACTGGTGTCTACGGGGCAGCAGCCCGTCGAGGCGGGACTTCCCAGAGAGATTGATTACAACGGGACTATGCTGCTCGTAGCGGCGGGCGAATTCGTAATGGGCGATGATAATCATCAGCCGGACGAAAGCCCCGCGCATAAACTTAGCCTGCCGGACTTTTATATAGACCGCACGGAAGTCACAAACGAGCAGTACAAGAAGTTCTGCGACGCTACGCATCGTCCTTATCCTACGAACCCCTGGTGGGACGACCACTACTTCGCCGGCTCGCCCAAAGCTCCTGTGCTCGGCGTCAATTTCGATGATGCAGCGGCCTACGCCAAATGGGCCGGCAAGCGCCTTCCTACTGAGGTCGAATGGGAGAAGGCCGCGTCGTGGGATGCTGCGGCGCAGACCAAGCGACAATACCCGTGGGGCGATTCCCCTGACACTGCCCGCGCAAACATGGGCGGCACGCGCCGAACCACTAACGTAGGCAATTTTTCTTCGGGCGCGAGTCCTTACGGTGTTATGGACATGGCTGGAAACGTGGCCGAGTGGGTTGACTCCTTCTATCAAGCTTACGAAGGAAGCCAGGCGTCGTCGCCTGACTTCGGCACGCAGAACAGAGTGGTGCGCGGCGGAACTTACAAAGGCGATGCGGCGGACGCGCGAACTACCCGACGGCTCTACCATCCGCCGGAGTTGAACGAGAACGAGAAGAAGAATCGTGCGTTCCTGATAGGATTTCGTTGCGCTATCTCTGCTGATGACCCGCGCATACAGAATCTATTGCACCGCGCGCAGTGAGAAGTTTTTTTCGGTCTCCCGCAAGCAGAGTTAATTTTGTTGGAGGAGAGTAATATGCAATCCGGTTTACTAAAGTGGAAGTTGATAGCGTTCGCAGTGATGACCGCTTCGTTTATCTTCGGCGGCATGCAGGCGTCCGCGCAGAACAACCCGCTCGTTGACGATAGACCCGTCAGCATCGTTCGCAAGGCCAAACCGAATCACAGGCCAAGACAGCCGCGTCGCGTCGTGCGCAATCGTCCCGTGGTCGAGCGCGCGCCGCTTCTGAAGCTTCAATGGCGCGTGATGAAAGTTAATGAAGCCGGTGTGGCGGAAGAGGCCAACCCGACCGCAGTGTTTCACTCTGGCGACCGCCTGCGTCTCGGCGTCCGCACGAATCAGAACGGCTTCCTGTACATCATTCACCAGACCGATCCCAATCAGCCCGGACAGGTCATCTTTCCCGATTCGCGCATCAATGGCGGTCGCAACGACGTGACGCGCGATCAGGAATTCGTCCTGCCGTCTAACTGTCCGGCGGGTATAGCGCCTTCGGACTGCGCGCTGATAGTCGTGCCGCCAGCCGGGCAAGAGGTTTTTACGCTGATCTTCAGCCGCGACCTCATAACGGATCTGCCAAACACGCCTGCCGAAGCCGGCGGAGGCGGCATACCGCCTGCCGTGCTGCTCAGGCTCAGAAGCGAGTCAGGGCAGATCATCAAGCGAGGCAGAGGAACAACGCCTTTCTCCGTGTTGGTCGTCAACACGAATACGCGGGACAACGAAGACATTTACGAAACGCTCCTGCTCAACAAGGGGCAGTAGAGATTTTCTTCAATCAAGTTCATGTGAGGAGCAGCACAGCTAGAGATGGCTGTACTGCTCCTCATAGCTTTTGTCGCCCACTCGTTTATAATAACTTCAGTCGGATATGAGAATAATGGTGGCGGCTACAGCCGCTTGTATTCAACTGACGCTATAATAGAATCGAGCAAAATTACTGAACATAAGGGAGCACGTTTCCGTCTAATTTTACATCATGTCCAAGGCCAAGCTCATTGTCATTCAGCCGGGAAGCTCAGCGCAGGAACTAGAGTTTCAAGGACAGGTCGTATCAATCGGTCGCGCGCTGGATAATACGATAGTCGTCGAAAGCGATTCAAACGTATCGCGTTATCACGCTGAGATAGTCGCGCGCGACGGCGGCTACTGGGTGAGCGACCTGGGCAGCAGCAACGGCACGAGCTTGAACGGGCAGCCGGTCGAGTTTGAGCAGCGATTGAAGGACGGTGATTCTATAAGCGTGGGCGGCACGACCACCATAGAGTTCCGCCTGGAACAGACTCGCTCGCAGCCCGAAGTAGAAGAAGAGTACGAAGAAGAAGAATCGGCGGCGGTCGTTGCGGCTCCTCAAGTACGCAGCGCTGCGGCGCGCACGCCGCGTGTGACTGCTCCCGCCGCCAGAGGCCCGTCGCCGCTTCTGATAATCGCGGCTGTAGGCGGCGGGCTTATTCTCACAGGTATCGTCGCATTCATACTCATCAGTAAATTCGGCGGCGGTTGTCGCGCAACCGTCCGCGTAGTAAGCCCGCAGTCCGGGGAAACCCTGCGCATGCCCACAGTCGTTCGCGTCGAAGCCGAAGAGACCAAGTGCATTGATCGCGTCGTCTATCAAATGGACGGCCACGAATTCGCCGTAGCCGAGGCCGCGCCCTACGAAGTCGTACTCGACCCGGCGCAATTTTCTTCAGGCGAAAATCACATGCTCTCCGTAGTCGTAGAAGATCAGGAAGGCAACAAGAAGGTGCAGGGCGAGACAGTGTTGCTGGCATTCGCTTCGTCAAGCGGCGCAGGCTCAGGGCAGACTGCTGGCACGACGGGCGGCACGACACAGCAAACGGAAGCGCCTCCGCTGCCACCTCCGCCGAACGCAGGCTCTATTGACATAGGCGCGATGAGCGAGCGCCTCGCCGCGCAAATTACCAGTAAGAGCGGCTACGTCTTCAGCCGCGACTTCGAGGATTTGATTCGTGTGCGCACGAACGAATATCGTCTTAACGGATTTGACGAGCGGGCGCGACGCTACCGCCGCGAGATTAATAAAGCTTTCCACGATCAGGGACTTGATCCTCTTGTTGGCTACGTTCTCGCTATGAGCCGAAGCAAATTCAACGAGAACGCTACGGGCGAGGGTGTAGGTCTGTGGCAGCTTCCCATCTCGGTCGTGCGAGATCAGGGCTATTTAGCTGCGGGCGAAACGGAAGCCGCGCTCAAAGACCCCAAGCGCTCTGCGGAGATCGCTGCCGCCTACACGAAAGCCGTCTTCTCAACATTCGACACGGACGATTTCATGTACGCCATCGCGTGCTATGGTATGCCGCTCAACCAGGTCGGCCAGGTTCGCACGCAGCTTGCCACAGCAGCGCCAGACCCTATGGCTCGCCGCGACTTTATGAAGATGGTAAAATCGGGAATCATAAAGGGCGAGCAGGTTGACCGCGTGGTTCGCTTCTTCGCCGCAGGCATAGTCGGCGAAAACCCACAGGCGTTCGGCCTGTCAGGTACTCAGCCCTTCGATACTCTTTTTTAAGTGAAAAGTGATGAGTGATAAGTGATAAGACGAAAAGCTGTTTTCTCTTTACTCATCACTCATCACTCATCACTTTTGAATAACATGTTAGAAGTAACCCTACGCATTCAATCGGCAGAAGACACAAGGGAAGTCGCGCTCGCGGGCGACCGTATGACACTGGGGCGCGGCGACGCTGCTTCAATCGTCATCAAGGACAAGGGGCTGTCTCGCATTCATGCGAGCATCAACCGCAACGAAGATTCCGTATGGGTACTTGATGAAGGCTCGACCAACGGCACATGCGTCAATGGCGAAAAGGTCTCAGCGCGGGGCACGCCGCTCTCCGACGGCGACGAGATTACGCTGGGGAACGACACGCTCATCAGTGTGAGCTTCGGCAGCGGCGCTGCTAGCGATGAATTGTCGGAAGAGTTTGAAGACGAAGCTGCCCTGGAAGATGAAGCGGCTGAAGAGACTGAATACGCCGGGGGTGGGAATGTTCCAGGACACGGAGCGGCAGTAGATCAATCATCGCGTTTGCCAATCGTCGCGGCTGCCGTTGCCATCGCCGTAGTGCTGATTGCGGCGGTTGCGCTCGTAGCATACGCTTTGAGAAATAGAGCGGATAACTCGAATACTGCTCACAGGCAGAGCCGCAACGATCCGGGTGTAAACGGTGTGGCCGGGCGCACGGACAATAGCGCAGCGACGAACGAATCCACAGTTAATCAATCAATTGCGACCGCATCACCGGCGGCTTCGACCACTGCCGCTATCCCGCCTCCCATAGAAGATGCAACGTCTGACCCTGTGGCCGCGCAGCATGCGCAAGGAGCGCGACAGAAGCTCTATCTTCAGATGACCGAGCAGGAGAAGATGGATTTCATAGAGCAGCGCGCTCGACACATCTCCATGATGATGGGCAATCGCCCGTATGCTTTCAACGACGACGTGCTCAAATACATCAAGCAGTATTTGGACGGTTACGCGCATCGCGTCGGCAATGGCTCTACGAAGTTGTGGGGCGAAGACATGCGCTCTATGTTCGAGCGCGCACACACTCTGTACGCGCCGTACATCACGCGCGCATTCAACTCGCGCGGCGTTCCTCCGGTGGTTGGCCTCTATCTCGTAGTCGTAGAAACCGAGTATCACAACATACACAGCGAGAACGCTGCCGGCGCTGCCGGACTCTTCCAGTTCATTGGCCCAACCGCGCGCGGCTACGGCGTTGATCCTTCGGAGCGCACGAACGTTGCGAAGATGGCTCCGGCGGCTGCGGCCTATCTTTCCGACCGCATTGCGGAGTTCGGACCGGATTCGATGAGCGTGGCGCTGGCGATTGCTGGCTACAATCGCAGTCCTGATTCCGTTCGCCGGGACCTGCACGACGTACTCAACAGCGACAACCGCGAGCGAAGCTTCTGGACGCTCGTAGCAAATTCCAGCAAGCTTGACCACTATTTTCAGGGCGAGAACATCAAGTACGTCCCGAAATTCTTCGCCGCCGCAATCGTGGGCGAAACGCCCTGGGCATTCGGCCTACAGATGCAGCCGCTTTCGACCTACACGGAAATCACCGCACCACCCGACACAAGCTCAATGTGACAACGAGCCATATTTTTCAGGTCAAGTCAGTACCGCCTGAGAGAAGGGATGAGGGATGAATAAGAAGTAGTGAACAGGTCAACACGCAATTGACTTAACCCATTTCATCCCTCATCCCTTCTCTCAGGCGGTACTGACCTGATCTACGCCCAATTGCAAATTGCTATAGAAGGCCGGAATTGATAGATAGTTTTCAGAAAAACAAATAGGCGCGACCGCTTTGGAAGCTATCGCGCCTATTCTTATGTGGCTTACGTCCTCACCCCGTAAACCACTAGACGGGAGGATTCACCAACCGCCTTAGTTACCCTTGACTATACATGACTCAACACGGCATAGCAACTTTAG
>DATHJK010000401.1:0-9227 GCA_035316225.1 Pyrinomonadaceae bacterium | reverse complement strand
TGGCTCTCAGGCCCGGCAGGAGGTCTCTGCGCGCTCGTGTTCTCTTCCGTATGTAAGGACCCGCCCTGAGTGTAGTAGTCGTAGAAACCTTCGTTAGAGTAGTCGCGCTGAATAAGTCGGCCAGAGGGCGTGTAATACTTCGCAACCGTCAAGAGAAGCGCCGAGCCGTATTCGAGTTGAAAAGGGTTCTGCACGAGACCTTTGCCGAAGCTGGTCTCGCCTACAATCAAAGCGCGGTCGTGATCCTGAAGCGCGCCCGCAAGAATTTCGCTGGCCGAGGCCGAGCCGCGATTGACCAGCACAACCATAGGCGTCTGATCCGGCGAATCATTTATGGCGGCGAAACTCTGCGAGCTTCCGCGTATGCGCCCTTTTTGCGTCAGTATCACCTGCCCGCGCTGAAGGAACATGTTAGCAACGCGCACGGCCTGAATCAGCAATCCGCCGCGATTGTTCCTGAGATCGAGCACGAGCATCTTCATGCCCTGAGAGTGCAGACCTTCGAGCGCGCCGCGCACCTCCTCAGCCGTAGTAGTGTTGAAGCCGCCCGTCATCGCCAGGTAACCGACGCCGGGGCGAATCATGTAAGCCTCCGGCACGGATGGCTGCGCGACTGCGGCTCGCGTAATCTCTACAGTTTCAGTCTGCCCCGTCAGATGCTCTACGGTGACCTTGACCTGTGTGCCCTGTGGGCCAAGAAGTTTCTCGCGCACCTCGAAATAGGGTTTGTTGCGCATTGATTGGCCGTCAACCGCTACGATGCGGTCGCCGTATCTTAGCCCGGCGCGATTCGCTGGCGAGCCATCGAAGGTTGCGCGTATGTATGTGTTGACTTCGCCGTTGGTGCGCAAATCCCCTATGGTCGCGCCTATGCCGTAATACTCAGAGCGCTGCTCTGTGAGAAACTCCTCGAAATCGTGCTGGTCAAAATAGCTCGAATGCGGGTCGAGCGTGTGCAGCATGCTTGTTATAGAGGATTTGAAAACGGCGTTGTAGTCCAGATTCCTGCCGCCAACGTAGTTCTGCTGGATGACGGAGACAGCTTCCGAAATGTCCTGCTCTACTTTGGCCGCGCCGGGCGAAAGCCCTCTACCCACAGCGGCGCGCGCAGCCGTTGTCGACGGATTAGAATCAGTGTCTGCGCCAGCGTGCCCCTTCTCGCCCTGCGCGAAGGCGAGCGTGGGTAGAAGAAGCGCGAGCAGCAGAGTAAGGGACAACAGGTATGAAAAACTTTTCTTCAAGCGGCGAACCTCCTAAAAACTTCCGTGCCGACTCTTCCGAGTGTAAACGGTCTCTCCGAAATATGGCAACTTGCCGCGCGCCATTTATGTAGAAAAATCCGGTATCGCCCGGCGGGACTTACCTAAGATGCGCCACACGACTCCGAGGCTGGCTGCCGGAATCGGAATCGAGCGTGAAATTTTATAGCGGGTTTGCGTGTAACTCAGGTCAGTACCGCCCGCTGTACTGACCTGTATGCTCTAGCCAGATAGTCACACTCAATCGCAAACGGCTATAAAAATCATGCTCGCGCCTCTGCGCGTGGTTATCAGAAAAATGAAAGAGCCTGCCTCGAATGAACGGGGGCAGGCTCTTTTCGGTTTAAGATGCAGACAAGAGCTTTGCAGCTATTGACCGCATTCCGCATTGGAGCGAGTCGCAACAGGGCTGAACCTTCTCTGGTATTCACTTGAAGTCATGAAGGCACAGACCATAGAGCGGTAGTTTCCCGCCACACGGTTGTTCAGTACATCTAGCCAGAACCGGTATCCGCCCTCGTCCACGTCTCTTCTGAGGTATCCATAATACTCCATGAGAACGAACGATGGGTTGTACTCTGCCTGGCGGAACGATGCGTTCTCTATTGCCTCCTGCAATGCAAGGCTTCGACTCTCGTTAATGCTTCCGCCCGCATTGTATCTGGCTATGAGCGCGCTTCGCGCGTTCGATAAATCAACGTCGCTCGATTGCCTGATACTCTGGACGAGCGCGTCAACGAACGCTGCCGCCGTCATTGCGCCCGCGTACTTTTGTATGAACTCAGGGCGATTGACGAAAGATGAAGCGAATGCTGCCTTGCGAGCGTCGAGGTTAGCGCCGTCCAACACCTGACTTCTGTCCGCGTTGAACTCTGCATAACTCAATCTTCTGCCTAAGCCCGCTTCATAGAGACGATAGACGTATGAGCCTGTAGCCTGGAACTCGTCCGACATGAAGTAGGCCGCGCTGACATCTATGCTTCTCTGTCGAATGCAATCTGCGTTCGCGCCGCAGGCCGCGAGTTGATCTGACCAGTAAGCAAGTCCTCCCGCGTCAGGCTCACGTCCTAAGAAATCCAGATACTGCTGGCGCACGAAAAACAGGTCTGTGTCTAATGGGTTCGAGGTGATAATCGCATTGGGTGTCGCCGTGAAAACGGCATCCGTCCTATCCGATAGGAGCGAGAAGGAGCGCTCTCTGGGACTGAATGTGTAGTTCGCTATCGCGGGTGTCACGGTAAAGAACTCACCCGCCTCAAGCCCCGTGAATGAATATCTGCCGTCGCCGTCTGTGATGGTGCGAGCAGGTTTGCTGCCGCTCAAATAGACTGCGACACCGGCAAGAGGGCTACCGTTGTTTGTAGTTACTTGCCCGCTGAGAGTTGTTCCGGCAGCCGTTGGGCCAGTGGCCGCAAAGCCGTTTCGGGAGATAGCAAGCAGGTAATCGCCCGTGTCGCCGAAGTCGCTATTGACCTGCACGTAGTAAGTCCCGGTTGTCTGTATGCGATAGACGAGCGCTTCAGCGTTTGAATTGGGCGTCGTGCCCAGCAGAGTGCCAGGGCTTGGCGTCTGGTCGGAAGTGAATTCGGCATCGTTGACCGTGATGAGCACATTGCTGCTCGAATCCAGAAGATTCAAAATACCGTCAACGGTCGTTGTGTCGCGCGTCGGGTCGCCGTCGTAGCCGACAAAAATGATGTCGCCCGCGCGTGCGTTGAAGGAGTAAAAGTCTGTATCCGTCGCGGTGGCTATTGTGCCGGAGAAATATCCGAGCGGGCTTGTGTTGGCCGTAGCGATGGTGTCGTTCCCTTCGGTTTCGGGAACTGCTAATGCGCTTGGCGGCTCGACCACAGCGTAGAGACGATAGGGCTGGCGCACAGCACTTCCGAACGAGCTTACCTGTATATATGTGTTAGTGCCGACAACAGGCGTGCCTCCTACGTTGGGCGCTAGATTGCCGAACGGGAAGAAATTATTGTCGTCATCGTATTCAAGCGTATCGGTGGTGGTCGTTACGCGCATGTCAAAGTCCGAGCCGTTGCCCGCGCTGCCGTCCACCATAGCGAAGACGCGCTGGCCGGGAGCGGTCACGCCGAGCGAGTAGTAGTCAAGGTCTGTGCCCGGAGTAATCGTACCCTCTACGCCGAAGACGAAAGGATTAGCCGTCGCGGGCGTATCGTTCGCTTCAGTCTCCTGCTGGCACTGTGTGACCTCGATCTTGAAAGTGGTGGTGGTGCTGGCGGCAGGCTTATCAACGAAGATGAAGACCGTTTGCCCGCTGGTCATCGCCTGGCACAGCACTTCTTCAGATGCTTGCACGGCGTTGCGGTTGGCAGCCATCAGGCAGGTCGCTACCGTCTGGGGCGGCGCGCCCACAGGACAACTGCTCGCCGTATAGAGCACAAGGTCGCCGACGCCTGTGAAATCCGTCAGCTTAAACGAATAGTTACCCGTCACCGGGGCCGTGAAAGAGTAGACGGCATCGCCACCATCAGCAATAGAGGCCGTCTGCCCGAGGCCTATGAAACAGGCCGCGCCGGAGAGTCTATAATCGTCTACAGCCGTCGAGAGTGTGCCGTCCACAGACTGCCGCAGCGTGAGCGGAATCGCCGTGGCGCAAGTGTCGTTGGGAATCGCCAGCGGCGCGACCTGCGGGCTGGAGCCTTTCGCCCCGCTTCCTTCCTGTCGCGTCAAATCCCGCCCGCGCGTTCCTTGCGCGGAAGAGTTGAATTGAGAGAATGGAAGAACGAGCAGGGCCAGCAATAAGAGTCCCAGTCCACACAGCAAGTAAACTCTATGACGGGGATGCTTCTTTTCGATTTCATATACGCTAGAAGCTTTTGGACTAGATGACGTGAAAGGTCGAACAGCAGCTTTAAACTGGTCGAGGAGCCGCATACTTACCTCCTTGAAGAGGGCCTGATAGAAATCAAGCCAGGGGTTGATAGAAGACTTTATAGAGAATGGATTCCCTGAAAACTGAAAGTTAGGAGCCTTTCCGTGTAAAGTCGAAGACTGTTGTAGCGCGCAAAAACTATCACAACTGAGCGGGATACATCAATGTATTTCCTCTTACTTAAGTGGAAAAAGAGTAGCGATTCCAATCCGGCCTTATAGCTCATTACTCTCTGCAACAGGCTATAAGCCAGGCTGGAACCGCTACTCTTTTCTGAACTGACAGACTTAAAGGTCTGTGCAGGCTACTACTGACCGCACTCCGAGTTGGAGTGAGTAACAACAGGAGCGAACTTCTGCTGATACTCACTCGATGTTATGAACGCACAGACCATAGAGCGGAAGTTTCCGGGCACGCGGTTATTCAACACGTCGAGCCAGAAGTCCAACCCTTCCTGATCCGCATCCCTGTGCAGATAGCCGAAGTATTCCGTCAACACGAACGCCCGGTTGTACTCCGCATCCCGAAGGCTCGATGCCTCTATAGCATCTCTGAGAACAAGCGCGCGTGCTTCGTTCATGCTACCTGCCGTGTTGTACTTAGCTATCAGAGCATCTCTTTCGGATGAAAGATCAACTCCATCGGATTGCTGTATCGTTTGCAACAGCGATTCAACGAAAGCTTCCGCCGATGTTGCATTACTGTACTTCTGCATAAACTCTGCTCTCTGGACAAACTCCGTAGCAAACCCTGCTCGTCTGGCATCCAGATCGCTGCCGTCCACCACTCTTTGATGATCCGAGGTGAACTCCTGATAGTCGAGTTGCCTGCCCAGTCCAGCCTTGTACAGACGGTAGATGTAAGAGCCTGTGCGCTGGAACTCATCACTCATGAAGAAGGCAGCAGAGATGTTGATTCTCTCGTTGTGTATGCACGCGGCATTACTGCCGCAGGCTTTGAGTTGATTCGACCAGTAGGCCAGTCCTCCTGCATCTGGCTCGCGCCCGAGGAAATCCAGATAGTTTTGACGAACGAAGAACTCTGGCGTATCGAGCGGGTTGGCAATCGCCACACCTGAAGAGAAGCCGGTGAAATCTGCATCGGCACGATTGCCGAGCAGGCTGAAGGATTGCACCGCAGGGTTGAAGTTGTAGTTGGCGCGCATGGGCACGAGCGAATAGAAGTGGTCGGTCATAACAGAAGAGAATGTGTAGCGACCCTCTCTGTCTGTGATTGCCGTGTTCAGACCCTGACCACCGTCTAATGTTAAGAGTACGCCGCCAAGTGGAGCGCCTCCGCTATCTGTGATTCGTCCACGGATTGTCGCCGATGCTGCGGTCGGGGCAGCCACTTCTCCCACTGTCCAGTCGGAGAACCCGGTCACGCCCGTCACGTTTGCCGTGTGAGTGCCTGTGTTCACTGTACTGCTGGGGAAAGCGAAGGGCGTTCCGCCTGAGACGCGTATGACTTTGTAGTTATTCTCATTGCCCATCACGTCGGCAAGTAGATACTGGAAGGTCAAATCTGCCGAAGTGATGGTTGTATTGGTCAGCGTCCAGTATCTCTGTATTGACGTGGCCGCATTGACATTGGGCTGCGGCCCCTGAACGGCCTTAACTGTGAAATCCCCTGTTCCGCCCGTAACGTTGACTGTTACCGGGGAATATCCGTTGGCAGTTCCTACCTCGTAGGTCTTGCTGCCCGTAGCCGTGTAAGTCTTTCGCAGGTTGCCGTCAACGTAGCCGGTGGTGCGCGTGACAGTCCCCGCGCTACCTATAATTAGATTATTTGCATTGGTGACGACGCGCCCGTTGGTGAGCGCCGCTGTGCCGGTGACAGTGATGTCACCGCCCGCGATGGTCAGTGTGTGTGTGACATCGTTGTCGTCATAGGTCAGGCTGGCGAGTGTGCGCGTTGGGTTGACTTCCGGGCCTGTGGTTCTTGACGTAGTGGTTCTGTTGTAGCTAATGAGTTCGCCAGCCGTGCCTAGATTGAAAGTCAAAGGCACATCGAAAGTGCCAGCCGCAGTGGGCGTCGTCGAATTGCCGATAATGACTGTGCCTGAAGTCGCGCCACCGTTGCCGAGCGTGAATTTGTTGGAGTTGGTCACACTACCGGTAAACAGGATTATGCGGTTAACGATGGCATTATTGGTTGAGCTAAGCGTGAGGCCCAGTGCATTATCCAGCTCCCAACTGTTTACTGGAGCGGTTGTCACGCCCGTGCCCGTGTAGGTTTGGGCGGTTGATCCAGCCCAATAGAAACGCTTGTTGACGTTTGTGGCGGTGAGGGTTCCGTTGTTGGTGAAGGTCGAACCCTCGAAGAAGAAGAAGGTGCTCGTGGCGCTGCCGTTCAGATTCAACGTAGTTCCTGTATTGATGGTGACGTTGAGCGCGGCGACGTTGAAGTAATTAACCAGCGTATTACTGAACGTAGCGCTGTGCCCGGCGGAGGTATTGTCAATGACGAGATTAGGAACATCGCCACGTATGTTAAACGCCTTCGCCGCGCCCGAAGCAGCGTTACCGAGTTGCAATGTTCCACCCGTAAGACCGGCTGGACCACTACCGGCATCATACCGGTAATCAATTGCTGTGGCGAGGAGTTGAACAACGATGGTGCCGCCGCTAATGTTAACGTTAGAGGTAGCCGACGTTCCCAAGTCGAAGCTACCGAGAGTGGCTGAAGCATTACCAATTGTGCAAACCGTGATCGTGCCAGCGGATTGTGTGTAGGTGATGGTATTACCCGCAGCCGCCACGCCGAACCGGCCTGTCGCATTGACAGCGCCGCCTTCAACAATAATCGTGCTGCCGGTACTAAAGCCCATCGAGTTGCCGGTGGCTGTGCCGATATTGAATGTGCCCTGCGAGATTCTAAGCAGTCCGCTTTCAGTCGGCGAGCCATTCTGGCCTGCGACGGTGAAGTTTGGATTGTTGAGCCAGAAGCCTGCGGTCGCGCCAATCGTGTAGCCCGCTGCCGTAAACACCCTGTTGGTCACCGTGAAGGTGCCGGAGATTTTGAATGTTCCGTTTGTGAGCGTGAGGAATCCGGCCACGTCAGTGGTGACACCCTGAACCGTAAAGTTCGACGTGGTCAACTCGAGAATATTGGCGTTGGACGTACCCTTGTTGATGGTTATCGCCCTGATGTCTGTTGTCGCACCCGTTCCTGAAAAAGTATTGTTAGCCGCGCCTGTGAATGTGATGCCCGCGCCAGCCGCGTTGCCGCTGGTGCTGAAGTCGAGCACACCGTTGTTGGTCAAATCCGTTCCGACTGACAGAACGTGCGTGGTAACTATTCCGCTCGCTGCGGATTGGAATGTGCCGTTGCTGGCGACGGTCACCGCTTGTCCGACGGTCAACGTGCGCGCCGCCGTAGCATCCCACACGAGGTTGGCGGCTGCGCCGCCTGTGCCAACCGTTACATTCAGAGCCACGGCTGCGGTATCAATCGTGACAGTCGCGCCGTCGGCAATAGTAACATTGTCGGTATTAACCGGAACGACGCCCCCGGACCACGTTGCAGTTGAACTCCATGGGCCGCCTGCGGCGGTTGACGTGACGACGCCGGGAGCCGCTGTTGTCTGACTGCCCGTTAAGGCTGTACTAAGAGCGCCCTCTGTCACGGCAAAGACTCTGAAGAAGTAGTTCGTACTTGGATTGAGTCCGCTGACGTTCTGTGAGGTCGCGTTCGCGGCAGTTTGCGAGACGAACGAGAAATTCACATTGTCTGTTGATTGGTAGATCGCATAACCAACTTCGTTCGAGGCGTTGTCCGTCCAGTTCAGCGTCATTGAAAGCGGTGTGACGGCAGTAAAGCTCAAGCCTGTGGGCGCTGCCGGAACGTTCGGCGTGAAGGTGTATTGCGTTCCCGCTGCAATCGCCGCCACATTGGCATTACTGGATGCGGCATACGATACGGTCGGGCCGGTAGGCGTCACACTGGCAAACGAGGTTGACGATGAGCCGATGCCGACGCTGTAACCGCCATTCCCGTTATCGTTCGTCGTCGTGCCGCCATTCACCATCTGAATCACGCCTGTAGATTCAAACAACCATAGTTGATACGTTCCTCTGATGGTCGGCGAACAGGCAATTAAACCGTTGTCGAACTGCACCATGTTCAACCATTCGACCACCAGCTTGCGATTTGGCGCGCTGCCTATCACCTTGAAATGCACCTTGCCGGTCGTGCCGGTGCACATGTCGTCCCAGTAAGCAGACATCTTAGGGTTATTGGTGGTCGTGGCGAAATCGTTCGTGCGCCCAGACGCGCCGTTGTTAACGGCAACTGCGCCGAGTCCGAACAGGCCGTTGGCGTTAACGGAGAACTGCGTCTGGCGAACTCCGTCGAACCAGAAATCGAAGCCGATGTTGGTCACAGCCGAAGCTGTATCGTCTTGATTGGCGGCGACCAGTTGCGTCGTGCCGCTCGACATATCTTCGAGCGCAACGCTGCCCGCGTTGGTGAACGGATAGCTTGTTGCTGTCACCAATTCCGGCGCTGGAGAAAAAACCTGTTCATCTGTAACCCCGCCCGCTTCATCACTGTTTTTAATTGGCGCAAGGGCCGTCCGGGCTGCTTCTAAGGTCTTAACATGCTGCTGACTGCCATTATCACCTTGAGCTAACGCTGCCCTCATGGGCCACAATAAAGCAGCACCGGCAAGAATTAAAATAACTACGATAGCGACGCACGTCTGCGCATTGAGTTTAGTCGTCAAAAAATTGTTCGAGGGGTTTTTCATAAAGTTCTCCATTAAATTTTAGGGACGGAATTTACCGATTCTGAGGAGAAGAGATTTCCCCTCATCAACTCTGCGCCTGGTACGCGCTCGCTGCCTTTAACCGTTTGATCTTTGGTGGTAACGCCTGGTTTCGATTGAAACTAGAGCGCTCTACTCCCCCTCAACTGTTTAGTTTTGGGAGTAGCCTTTATCTTGAATCAAACAACTCTTGATTCGTGAGTGGTAAGCACCGGAATACTATGCGGAATAACTTACCGGGAAGCTTTCGAGTAAGACTTTTAACCTGCGGGTAAAACTGACCTGAGTTGAAAATTGCTGACCG
>DATHJK010000400.1:0-5479 GCA_035316225.1 Pyrinomonadaceae bacterium | reverse complement strand
CTACGGAGCGTTTACTTCCCGCCGTTCAAGGCCGCCGTTGATGCAGGTGTTGGGACGTTCATGAGCGCCTTTAACGATCTCAACGGAGTTCCCGCATCGGCTAATCCGTTCACGCTGACGAAAGTGCTCAGAGGCGAGTGGAGGTTTGACGGTTTCGTGGTGAGCGATTACACGTCCGTTGAAGAGTTGATACAGCATGGCGTGGCTGCGGACGGAGTTGAAGCCGCGCGGCTTGCAGTGAACGCAGGCGTTGACATGGAGATGGTCAGCCGCCTTTACAACAAGAATCTGCCAGCGCTGCTGCGTGAGAATAAAGTTTCGCAGGCGACGATTGACGAGGCCGTGCGTAGAATCCTGCGCATAAAATTCCGGCTGGGACTCTTTGATCATCCTTACACGGACGAATCGCGCGAGGGGCGCGTTATCTTTAGCTCGGAAAACTTGAGCGCGGCGCGCGAGATTGCCAGGCGCTCTATGGTGCTTCTCAAGAACGACCGAGAGACTTTGCCGCTCAGTAAAAGCGCAAGGTCAATCGCCGTTATAGGCCCGCTCGCAGATGACCGTCAGGACATGATCGGCTCGTGGAACGGCGACGGACGAAGCGAAGACGCGGTTACTCTGCTCGCCGGAATCCGCTCGAAAGTCTCGCCGTCAACGAAGATAAATTACGCGAAAGGCTCGGACGTGCCGGGCGATTCGATGGAAGGGTTCGAGGAAGCCGTGCGTGCGGCGCGCCAATCGGATGTTGTGGTTCTGGCTGTTGGCGAATCCGCAGACATGAGCGGCGAGGCATCGTCGCGCTCCTCGCTTGATCTGCCGGGTCGCCAACTGGACTTGGTTAAAGCTATTCAGGCTACGGGCAAACCCGTCGTCATCGTTTTGATGAACGGTCGCCCTCTCACGATCAACTGGCTCGCGGAAAACGTTCCGGCGATTCTGGAAACATGGTTCGCTGGCACTCAGGGCGGTAATGCAATCGCAGACGTTCTCTTCGGCGACGTGAACCCCGGCGGAAAACTTCCCGTCACATTCCCGCGAAGCGTAGGGCAGGAGCCGCTCTACTATAATCACATGAACACAGGTCGTCCGCCGGACGCTAACAACAAGTACACATCGAAATACCTTGACGTGCCGTGGACGCCGCTCTTCCCTTTCGGCTACGGTCTGAGCTACACGCAGTTTCATCTATCCAACCTGCAACTGAGCACAAAGCGCATCCTGCCAAATGGCGAATTGACAGCGAGCGTCGAAGTTGAAAACACCGGACGGCGCGCTGGCGATGAGGTCGTGCAGCTTTATATACGCGACGTTGCGGCGAGCGTAACGCGCCCGGTGATGGAGTTGAAAGGCTTCGAGCGCATAACGCTGCAACCCGGAGAGCACCGACGCATCACTTTCAGGCTCACGCCTGAGCTTCTGGGCTTTTACAACCGCGAGATGCATTTCGTAGTAGAACCCGGCGCTTTCCGCGTGATGGTTGGCACAAGCTCCGCAGACCCTGACATGCTGCGCGCAGATTTCGAGGTAACAGAGCGCTAAAAGATGGCCGCGCCTCATTCATCATCAACTTCGAGGCTCGCCCATGTTCGCTTCCTGCGGATATGGGCTACGTTCATCTTTCTTCTTCTTTCACTGCCTAATCCGGTTGTACCCGCTTCACTTCAATCCAATTCGATAGCGCCGCTTCACTCTTCTCTTGCGGCTGCGCGCGACGAAGAGTTCACAGAAGATTTAGAGCGCCGCTCGTTCCGCTACTTCCGGGAGCAGGCGGATGCGCGCACCGGACTGGTCAACGACCGTGCGCGCGCAGACGGATCAGAGATTGACGAGAACCATCGCAACGTTGCGAGCATCGCAGCGACCGGATTCGGTTTGACCGCGCTCTGCATTGCAGCGGAGCGCGGCTGGATTACGCAGAGCGAAGCGCGCGAGCGCGTGCGTTCTTCACTCAGTTTTTTCGCAAGCGAGGCCGCCGAGGAGCATGGCTGGTTCTATCACTGGATGGACGCTCGCACGGGCGCGCGAAGATGGCAGAGCGAAGTCTCTTCGATTGACACGGCGCTTCTGCTGGGCGGAATCCTCACAGCGCGCGGCTATTTCCGCAACGACCGGGAGATAGTGCGGCTCGCAACGCGAATTTACAATCGCGTTGATTTCCACTGGATGCTCAACAATCATCCGACACTGCTTTCGCACGGATGGAAACCGGAAACGGGTTTCCTGAAGCCGCGCTGGGACACCTACAGCGAAGACACTATTCTCTATCTTCTGGCGATAGGCTCGCCCACGCACCCTATCCAGCCGCGTTCATGGTATGCCATACGACGCGACCACATAAGCTTTGCCGGATACAACTATGTGGGCACGGTTGGAGTCCCGCTCTTCATGCACCAGTACGCGCACGCATGGATTGATTACCGGGGCCGTCGTGAGCGCAGAGGCGATCACGTTGATTACTTCCAGAACTCGATTGAGGCCACGCGCGCTCATAAAGCTTTCTGTCTGAGTTTGTCCGGTGAATTTCCCGGCTACACGGAGAACGTCTGGGGCATCACGGCGTCGGATAGCGCGCGGGGCTACCTCGCATGGGGCGGGCCGCCGCGCGACCCGGCAATTGACGGCACAGTTGTGCCGAGCGCTGCTGGCGGCTCGCTCATGTTCACGCCTGAGATTTCTCTGGCGGCACTGAGAACGATGCGCGATAAATTTGGAGAGAGGGTTTATGGCAAGTACGGATTTGTTGACGCATTCAATCCCAACAACGGCTGGGTTGATGCGGACGTGATAGGAATAAACGTGGGGATAATTTTACTGAGCGCCGAGAACATGCGAAGCGCTAATGTCTGGCGCTGGTTCATGCGCAATCAGGAGATAGAGCACGCCATGCGTGCAATAGAACTTCTACCTTACAGACAGCGAGCCATTCATAGAAAGAGACAGGTTATAGCAACTTTCAATTGTGTGTATGGAACGTATGGCTCACAATCGCAGGAATCGGAGAACACGTAGGAAGTACAAAGGATTTCAGATCTGAAATTTGAAATCTCAAATGCTCTATTCTTCTCCGTGCTACCTTCGCGCCATCTGTGGTGAGTTCTTCTCACTTGAGCGCGACTTCTGTCAGTGGTCGCATTCAAGTGAGAACCGCTATAATGTGAAATCCAATTAAGCCCCGGTCATCTAAGCGAGCGCCGAAAGATGCGGAAGCCCCAGGCATCTAGCGCGAGCGCTGGCAATCCAACCTGACGACGACGCGCCGCCCGCTCCTCTTCCGTCGCATTCGGTTTCAGAGGCTCTGCTATATCCGGCGTCACTTCCGTGAATGCAGCGCCGTTCCCCGTTTCAACTAATCCCGTGAACGGGCGATTGGAAAAATTTATCGCCACGAGAAACTCTTCGTCTGTGGAGCGGCGAATGTATGTGACTACGCGCGCGTCATCGGAGTTTCTAATCCACTCGGTCTCGCCCTGCTGCAACGCCGTGTGCGCGCGCCTGAGCGCAATGATCTGTTTGTAGAAGCGTGGGTATTCCGGCCTGCGCCGCGCAATCTTCCAGAAAACCGGCATTCGCTCGAACAGCGCAGGGTCGCCCGATTCCGTAGCGTCGCCAACTTCCATTCCGTTATAAACGAGCGGCACGCCGTCAATCGTGAACATGAACGCGCTGCCCGCGAGCGCTGCGCGACGGCCAAGTTGCGAGACAGCGCGCTGCTCGTCGTGATCGTCTGTGAATCTCATCTGAAGCCCGCCGCGTGGAAGCTTCAAGTGCGCGTCCTCCCACACCTCACGAAGCCCGCGCGCAGGCGACGCGCCCCACACAACCTGCTCCATCCTGTGAAAAAGATCCCAGTCGTAATAAGCATCGAAAGCTTTCAAGAGCCAACTCGGCGTGCAGCAGGTTTCTCCCAGCATGAAAATGTTCGGCTTGATTCTTTCCAGTTCGTCGCGCGCACGCTCCCAGAAATCGAGCGGAATCATCAAGGCCACATCGCAGCGAAAACCGTCCAGATCGAATTCGCGCAGCCAGTATTTCATCATCTCAATCAAATAGGTTCGGACGCGCGGGTTATCGAAATTGAGTTGCGCCACGTCAACGTCAGGCCCGGCCCAATCAGCGGCAGGCGGCAGGATATGTCCCTGCGCATCACGCCTGTAAAAATCCGGATCGCGCATCAACACGCTATCCCATGAAGTATGATTCGCAACGATGTCAATAATCACTTTCATCCCGCGACGGTGCGCTTCCTCTACGAGCCTACGCAAATCCTCTTTCGTCCCGTAATCAGGATTCACTTCATAATAATCACGCACGGCATACGGGCTTCCGATAGTTCCCTTCTTACGCAATTGACCGATGGGATGAACCGGCATCAGCCACAAGATTGTTACGCCCAGATTCTTCAAATCATCCAGCCGCGCCGTTACGGCATTGAATGTCCCCTCTTGAGAAAAATTCCTTTCGTAGATTTCATAAATCACCCCATCGCGCACCCACGCGGGACTCCGGCGCGCCGCCTCGCGCGAAACATCCTGTTGAGACACTGCAACTGAAGAAAGCATAGTTACGGCTAACAGAATAACCAGAGCTTTTCGCGCGACATTCATAACTCTTATTTTCCCAGAAACTTTAATCTCTACTTCTCATCAACCAGCCCCGTACTCGGAACAGGTTGAACGCCTTGAGGCACCAGCAGAGGCTCTGCCTCGTCGGCGCGTATCACATCACCTTCCGTCACCCTACTGGTCGATATGTCACGCACACGAGTGACGAGCAGAGCGGCGATTAGCATAAAAACTCCGCCGGTCATCACCATGTAGAGCGGCGCGTTGTGATTCTCTTCACCGAAGACGGCGCGGATTATAGGGCCGAAGGTGAGCGCCTGAGTAATTTCGGGAAGCACAATGAAGAAATTGAAGACGCCCATGTAGATGCCCATGCGCGCGGGCGGCAACGCGCCCGAAAGTATTGCGTATGGCATTGAGAGTATGGAAGCCCATGCTATACCGACGCCCACCATCGTCAGGAGCAGAGCGTACTGGTCGTGTATCAGGTAAGTCGAGAGTAGCCCCACTCCGCCACAGATGAGCGAAATAGCATGCACAGTCTTTCGGCTCGTCGCCGCCGCAACTTTCGGCAGAGCGAAAGCTACTATGAAAGTCACTATGGAATAGACCGCGAAGCAGTTGCCACCCCACTCGCCGCCCAAAGCGAAGCGCGTATCGCCGGGGCTGGTCGCGCCGAAGACATGATACGAAGTCATCAATCCGAAGAAGAGCCACATGCAGAACAGACCCAGCCACGTGAAGAATTGAACGACGGCAAGCTGCTTCATCGTCGCGGGCATCTGGCCGATTGCCGAGAAGATTTCTGAGAGAAGAGCTTTGACAGTGGCAACAAGCCCGCGATGCTCGCTTCGCATTCGCTCGAAAGCTTCCATGTCTTCCGGCGGATACTCTTTGGAGGTAAAAACCGTCCACAG
>DATHJK010000399.1:0-3526 GCA_035316225.1 Pyrinomonadaceae bacterium | reverse complement strand
GCAGGCGGCGATGTTCGTGGGCTTTCAAAAATTGACGGTTGCGAAAGATCAGGAGTTGCGCCGCCAGTTGCGCGAGGCCGGCATCTCTTACGAAGTCGTCAAGAACACGCTGGCGCGTAAAGCGGCTGAAGGAACAGCCTTCGAGCAGGCCGCAGAACATTTCAAGGGCGTTACGGCGGTCGCTTTGAGCGACGGCGACCCTGTGAACCTGTCCAAGGCAATCTCGAAGTTTACAAAGGCCAACCCTGACATCTTCAAGTTCAAGGTTGGCATCGTAGAAGGCAAGGTGGTAGAGCTACGCGATGTTGAAGCGATTGCCAGCCTGCCGTCGAAGGAAGAGTTGATCTCGAAGATCATGTTCCTGATAAATGCGCAGGCGCAGCGTCTGGTCACGGTGATTTCAGCCGTGCCGCGCAATCTAGCAATCGTCGTCAAGCAGATTGGCGAGCAGCGAAGCGAAGCCTGAAAAAGTTTCTGATTTCGGATTGAGCGACCAGCGAGCCGGAAGCTGTGCGACGCGCAAGACATGCTCATCTGAAATCTTCGGATTTGAGATTTCAAATTTGAAATCTTGAAAGAGTCAGCCGGACGCGGAAAACGAGCGGGGCGATTTGTCAGGTCGTCCGTTTCGGCTCGGATGCTTTTGGGAAATTTGCGATGCAGCAAATTCAGAAAAAGTGTCCCGTGGGTTCTCCTGCTGCGAATAAACAATAACACAGCACACTGGAACCCTTTTGAGGAGGATTGAAAAGTAATCATGGCAGCAACACGTGAAGATGTTATCGAATTTCTGAAGAATATGACGCTCCTGGAAGCCTCGCAGCTCGTCAAAGAGTTGGAAGAGACTTTCGGCGTTTCGGCTGCTGCGGCTGCGGTCGCGGCTGCTCCGGCGGCTGGCGCTGGTGCGGGCGACGGCGCGGCTGCGGTTGAGGAGAAGACAGAGTTTGACGTTATCCTGCAAGCGGCAGGCGCGAACAAAATCAACGTCATCAAGGTCGTGCGCGAAGTCACTCAGCTTGGTCTTAAAGAGGCCAAAGACCTGGTTGACGGCGCTCCGAAGCCCGTCAAAGAGGGCGTCTCCAAAGAAGAGGCCGAGACCGTTCGTCAGAAGCTCGCCGACGCGGGCGCGACCGTCGAAGTGAAATAAGACTGGAGACTGGAGACTGTAGTCCGGAGTCGAAAGCTAAAAGCTGTTTTTGACTTCTCACTCCAGACTCACGACTCCAGACTGTCTTAGCTTGACAGTTTATCCATTGGCGTTCTAAGTTAGGGGAGTATTGAGGCGCTGGCGTTACTCCCAGACAAATTTGGCGAAAAACAATCAGCCGCTTTTGGGTTCATAAGCGGTCGGGGCATTCTGCGCCCTGACCGCCTTTTGGCGTCTCTAACAATCAGACGATGGACGACTGACCATAGACGATGGAAGTCGCTCATCGTCAATCGTCTATCGTCCATCGTCAAAGGTATTTTATAATGTCTGCAAATCTGCTTCAAATTGCGAACAATGGGCTGGGACGGCGCACAAGTCAGCCGCCCGCACGTGTGGATTTTTCTAAGATCAAAACTGCCGTGCGAATCCCTAATCTGATAGAGATTCAGCGCGAAAGTTACAACCGCTTCCTTCAGATGGACTTGCTGCCGGAGGAGCGCTCGAACATCGGTCTTCAGGCGGTCTTTCGCTCGGTCTTCCCGATTGAAGATTTCAGACGAACGGCCACGCTGGATTTCGTCGAGTACCAGATTGGAAACTGGCAGTGCAAGTGCGGTCGCCTTGAGGGACTGAACTACCTGCGCTCAAACTGTAAATCTTGCGGCTCGACCATCAAGGTTGACCCGCTCACGCCGGGCGAAACGCTATGCCACCATTGTGGCACATTCAACGCTGTGCGTCCGACGCTGTGCGACAACTGCGGCGAGCCTGTAGGCTTAAAACACAAGCACGACCAGCAGGAATGTCAGGAGCGCGGCATGTCTTACAGCGTGCCTCTCAAGGTCAAGATTCGCCTTACCGTCTATGACAAAGACCCTGAGACCGAATCGCTCTCTATAAGAGATATTAAAGAAGAGGAAGTCTTCTTCGGCGAGATTCCGCTGATGACCGATAACGGCACGTTTATCATCAACGGAACGGAGCGCGTCATAGTCTCTCAACTTCATCGCTCGCCCGGCGTCTTCTTCAAACGCGGCCAGATTTTCGTCGCCAAAGTGATTCCGTATCGCGGCTCCTGGGTCGAGTTTGAATACGATCAGAAGAACCTGCTGTACGTGCGCGTAGGCAAGCGCAAATTCCTTGCATCCATCTTCCTGCGTGCGCTCGGCATCTGGCTCAACGATGATTTCGCGCATAAAAAATTCCCAACGGACTCGCAGTTAGAAGAGGCCGTCAAGAATGCGCCGTTCACGGATGAAGACATGCTGCGCTCTCTCTATATCTCGGACACTCTGAGGGTCGGAGATGGCCGTCTCTTCATTCAAGTTCCTGAATCAGGCGCGAGCAGCCTCATCGGCATGAAGGTTGACGATGACATCAAGGTGCGCGGCGATGTGGTTGTACGCGCTGGCAAGAAGGTGACGAACTCTGCGCTGGACGCCATGCGTAAGGGCAAGGTGCGCGAGGTGGAGGTTGATACCGCTCAGCTTGAAGGCGCTTACTCGCTCTCCGACATCGTAAACACGGAGACAGGCGAAGTCGTACTCGAAGCCAACAACGAGATTACTCCTGCAAAGCTTCAGGAGATTGTAGAAGCAGGTGTCACGACCTTCTCCGTCTTTTTCCCTGAGCGCGACGACCTTGGGCCTGTGCTCTCGCAGACACTGAAGAAGGACGTTATCTCGAAGCCTGTTGACGCGCTGCTCGAAATTTACAGGAAGATGCGCCCCGGAGACCCGCCGACAGTGCAGACGGCTTATCGTCTTCTGGAGGGCATGTTCTTCGACCCGCGCAAGTTCGATTTTTCGCGCGTGGGACGTTTGAAGTTCAATATCAAGATGGGCAAGCCGGAGATGAATCGCATTGACGATCCGCTTCTTTCGGCCAGCGATTTCTTCGAGGTCGTCTCTTACGTCCTCAAGATGCGCAAGAACCCAAGCGAATACCAGCAGGACGACATTGACCATCTTGGAAATCGCCGCGTGCGAGCCGTTGGAGAGCTTCTCGAAAATCAGTTCCGCATCGGTCTGGAAAGGATGGAGCGGGCGATCAAAGAGAAGATGTCCATACATCAAGAGATGCAGACGACGATGCCGCGCGATCTCATCAACGCCAAGCCTGTGACGGCTGCCGTAAGAGAGTTCTTTGGCTCAAGTCAGTTATCGCAGTTCATGGATCAGACCAACCCGCTCTCGGAGATTACGCACAAGCGCCGTCTTTCGGCTCTTGGGCCGGGCGGGTTGTCGCGCGAGCGTGCAGGGTTCGAGGTGCGCGACGTTCACCCTACGCACTACGGTCGCATCTGCCCGATTGAGACGCCTGAAGGGCCGAACATCGGACTCATCTCGTCGCTCTCGTGCTTTGCGCGGATCAACG
>DATHJK010000398.1:0-18639 GCA_035316225.1 Pyrinomonadaceae bacterium | reverse complement strand
ACGAAGTGATGTATCACGTGGGGCGTCCGGGCGAAGATGGATTCACGGAGAGAATACTGGCGGCATGGGGCGTTGACGGGCACAACTCGCACACGAACGTCTGCTCATCTAATAGCCGCGCCGGTTATCAATTCTGGATGGGGCTGGACAGGCCCAGTCCAGACCACGCGAACGCGAAAGTCATTCTTCTAATCAGCGCGCACCTTGAAGCGGGGCACTACTTCAACCCGCACGCGCAGCGTGTGATTGACGGAAAGACTCAGGGCGCGAAGCTGATTGTTTTTGACACACGATTGTCAAACACGGCGACTCATGCGGATTACTTCATCTCGCCGTATCCCGGCTCTGAAGCCGCGATACTACTTTCGATTGCGAACTACCTTATTGAGAACAATCTCTACAATCGAGAGTTCGTGCGTCGCTGGTGGAACTGGGAAGAGTTTCTTTCGGTCGAAAGCCCGGAACTGCCGACCGACTTCGAGACTTTCGAGCTGGTCTTGAAGAATCTTTACAAGAGCTACACGTTTGAGTTCGCCGCGCATGAATCCGGCATTGACCGTGCGCAGATAGAAGAGATTGCTCGCATTGTCTCTACGGCAGGTACGCGCTTTTCCAGCCACAACTGGCGCAGCGCATCATCTGGCAACAGCGGCGGCTGGCAGGTCGCGCGCACGCTTTTTATGATAAATGCGCTTCTGGGCGCAATCGCAACAGAGGGCGGAGTCTTCCCAAACGCATGGAACAAGTTTGTTCCCAAACCCATCTACACGCCGCCGCACCCGCACACGTGGAACGAACTGACGTGGCCGCGCGAATATCCGTTAGGCATCAACGAACTCTCTTTTCTGCTCCCACACTTTCTTAAAGAAGGGCGCGGTCATCTGGATGTCTACTTCACGCGCGTCTATAACCCTGTGTGGACGAACCCCGACGGCTTTTCGTGGGTGGAAATGTTATCGGACGAAAATTTAATCGGCTGTTACGTCGCGTTGACGCCGACATGGAACGAGACCGCCTACTTCGCAGATTACATCCTGCCGATGGGTCATGGCTCAGAAAGGCACGACATTCACTCTTACGAGACGCACGACGCGCAATGGATAGGATTCCGCCAGCCTGTGATGCGCGCGGCGCGCGAACGTTTGGGCGAGACCGTCACGGACACGCGCGAAGTGAATCCGGGCGAAGTCTGGGAGGAGAATGAATTCTGGATGGAGTTGACGTGGCGCATTGATCCCGATGGAAGCTTGGGGATTCGTCAATTTGTCGAATCGAAAAAGAACGCGGTCGAGCGTCTGAGCGTTGACGAGTATTACAGTTATATATTTGAAAATTCGGTGCCGGGTCTGAAAGAGAAAGCAGCCGAAGAAGGTCTGACCGCGTTCGATTTCATGCGCCGCTACGGCGCGTTCGAGATTCGCAAGAAGGTCGGCGCGATTTACGAAGAGCGTGTGCCGGACGAAGAATTGGAAGACGTTCGCGTTGATCGCTTCGGTCGCGCTTACACTAAAACGGCGAAGCCAGCTTCAACCAACATCGTGCCTATCCCGACGATTGACGCGGACGCTGAAGGCCGTCGTTTCGTAGGCGTGCAGATTGACGATCAAATTTTCAGAGGCTTTCCTACGCCGAGCGGTCGGCTTGAATTCTACTCGCGCACTCTGGCGGAGTGGGGCTGGAATGACTGGGCTATTCCGACCTATATCAAGAGCCACGTTCACCCGGATAATCTCAAGGAAGACGAGACCATCCTGATTTCAACATTTCGCCTGCCAACACAGATTCACACGCGCAGCGCAAACGCGAAATGGCTGGATGAAATCTCGCACACCAACCCGCTCTGGATTCATCCCACACATGCGAAGAAAATTGATGTTCGCACGGGCGACCATGTTCGCGTCGAAACCGAAATCGGCTACTTCGTCGTGCGCGCATGGGTCACGGAAGGCATTCGTCCGGGCATAGTCGCGTGCAGCCATCACATGGGGCGCTGGAAATTGAAAGATGAAGGCCAGCGGCAGATGATGGCTACGGTTGCGCTCAATCGTCAGGGGAGTGAATGGGGATTAAAACGAGAGCGCAATGTTGCGCCTTACGAATCAAGTGATGCAGACACCGCGCGCATCTGGTGGACAGACGTTGGCGTGCATCAGAACTTAACCTTCCCCGTACATCCCGATCCAGTCTCCGGCATGCACTGCTGGCATCAGGCCGTTCGCGTTCGCAAGGCTGAAGCCGGTGATGAGCATGGCGACATACACGTTGACACAGAAAAGGCGCACGAGGTTTATCGGAAATGGCTCGTCATGACCAAGCCCGCCGACAAATTTTCGCCCGACGGCACGCGCCGTCCCTACTGGCTGCTGCGCCCGCTCAAACCGGCACGCGAAGTCTACCGCCTGCCCGAAACGCTCAACCTCGTCGGCGTAGAGTGATGGGAAGCCGGAATAACTAAGCATGTTTGGGAGTTGAAAGACTTGTTGACAGCTTAAAAGCAAGGCCGTCGCGTCTAGGCGAGTGGGAGTAGTCACGACGGCCTTGTGCAGCACAGCCTGTAACTCACCCGGAAACAGGCGTGCAAGCAATCGGGAATACGCCCCCTCGAAAACGTATTCCCGAACCGGATTTAGGGATATGAAGTCATAAGGTGAAGCGTGTTATTATTCGCGCGCTCTGGTTTTTGAAAACGACGGCTAATGCGACGGCTCAAACCTCAAAGTGAGTAATGAGCATCGCCGTTGAGAGAATAAGGATTCTCACGGCGAATAATTTGAGCGGACGCATGTTACTGGCAATTGCCAGTAACGGCAAACCTGAAACGCTCGGCCTGTCAGGAGTTTCCTCCTGATGGGTACATATCCGCGATTAAGGCAGAAGCGTCTGGCCGGAAAGCTGCGCCAGATTCGGGATTCTCTTGAATTGTCTCAGAGCGAAATACTGAAACGTTTGGGAGTCGAGGAATTGATTGACGCTTACCGTATTTCTGAGTTTGAGACGGGCAAGCGCGAGCCGCCGTTAAGGATTCTTTTAGAGTATGCGCGGGTGGCGAATGTCTGGGCAGATGTTTTGATTGATGATGAACTAGACTTACCGGAACGGATGCCAAGTCCGAAGAAACATGAAGGCGTGAGACGAAAGAAGCGATGAGATTAAATCACATGCCGCAGAATGATAAGAGCAACGCACTATCGCCCCACTACCGGACTTTGCTGCGAAAGCAGCGATGAATGAGTCGGCATAAGCATTGTTTATCAAAGTGTGATTATACGAATAATATCCATATAGCCAGCGATATAGCGGCCCTCAATATCGCCAGACGAAATTTAGTTGACACCCTCAATCCTCAAGGAATATTGTGTACCCCGCTTACGGTTTTGCTTTACAGCATGAATCTGCTTGGCCTCATGCAGCATATCTTGAAAGAACCATCTGTTCCTACTTAGTGATTTACTTGGGTCAGAGCATCCCTTCAAACAAAGGAGTTATATATGGCGACCATCGATGTAGTCGTGACCGACCTGACATTTCCTGCAAACCTAGAGGATAAGTTTTGCAAATTCCGCCCGCTCATCAGCCTCAGATACAAGGACTCGCAGGGCAAACCTACACATGCCCGCGAGGCTCTGCCGGGTTTAGGGCCGCGTGATTATTGGGAGTGCGAAAAAGATAATAAGAAGAAGGATAATTTCGTGCGCCACGATACGCTTCCTAAGGTAGACATGAACAAGTTGGATATCTCTCAGAGGGAGATTATTTTCAACGACCTTGATGTCAAGAAGCTTGAAAGAGTCGAAGTGGAAATTTTTGACATAGACATCAAGACAGGTTTGGAGAAGATGGTTCAAACGGGTCTGAAGATGTTGCCCCAAGACGCCCTGGTACTCATCAATCCAGCATTGCCCATAACTTTAACACTCGTGCAGGAGGCCGTTGAGAAGGGTACAGGTAAGAAGGTTGACGATCTGGAAAAAAGTCTCATCAATAAGCTTATAGGCAAAGAGGATGGCGCAGCACGGTCGATATGGGTTCACAGTCAAGATTTAGCAGATCCGCCTCCACAATCGCTGACCATTACCGGCCCAGGCAAACAAGGAAACTACTCAATCACTTTGCAAATGGAAATAACATAGGCATCCTAATCGTGCAGCAAGCCAAGCCTCAACGCTTTGCGTTCTTCTTAGCGTCTTAGCGCCTTTGCGTGAGATAGGGTTTCACTCCCCAAGTCGCAAAGGCGCTAAGAAAACATAGGTTACGCTCTTGCTTCTTCCGTCTGAGTCCTCTCCGGTTTGAACGGTGCGTTTACTATCAAGCGCGGCGCGAGTCCGACCTGCCGTGCCAGTTCGCCCACTTCTATCAGAGATAGCTTCCTATTTTGAAGCGCATCGTAAATCTCTTCCTGCGAGCGTTCCAGATTGACTTCGATGCCTAGCTGGCGCGTGAGCGCAATGAGCGCGAGCGCAGAGTTTACGTTCCGGGCGGTCGGTTCTGTGACGGCCTCGTGAACGGCGTCCGCAATCATCTTTTCGAAAGTCTGGCGCGAGGCAGCACTGTCCAGACGAAAGCCGTGGCGCGTAGCTTCGTTCGCAATCTCCAATGCATTCTCGTAAGCCGCAGGATCATTGCTCTCCTGCTGCTTTTGAATCTCTTCCTCAAACTGTTTCCCTAAAGTAAACTCAGCGGCGGTGCGAAGCTCCGTAGGCAGTTTGAAGCCTGCGCGATTCAGCATCTCTATCTTCCGCCTGTTCGCTCTGTAGAGCGACGCATACTCGTCAGCGAATGCTTCGACCAGATCGCCATAGATGGTCTTTGAGATTCGCTCGCGCCCTTCCGGCAGCACGCTTTCAAGTCCATACTCGAACTCGCCGAAATTCTCCTGCGCGAGCCTGAGCATGACGGGCAGCGACGACGTGTAGAAATTATTCCAGATGGTTTCAGCCGATTTACGAAACTGCTGCGTGCCCGGAAACTCTCTCATCGCGCAATAGAAATCAACGTCGCCGAAGTGCATGGCGGCGAACGCATAATCGTAAGCTTTCCCGGTCTGAGCCGTCTCCATCTTCAAGCGCCCCGTTGCCAGCTTCAGACGCCCGTGCTCTTCTGCGCGAAAATCCTCGCGCGAGTAAACAAAGCCCGAAAGCTCTCCTTCGTCGCCTGAATCATCAATGAGCGAGGAGATTGCTATATTTGAAGCGACCGTTTGCGCGCCCACACTGCAAGGCTCGACGAAACGACGAAAAATTTCCGCGCCGTCACCCATCTCCGAAAGATTGCTCTCTGCTTTTGAAAGGAGCGCGAGGAAACGATCACGCGGCGCGTCCAGATGCAGTTCATCCATGAAATCAAGCACGCGCCCTGCGTACTTTAAATCCTGCACGGTCTCTATGCCGGAGATGTCTGCGAAGAACCAGCCGCAGCTTGTGTAAGTCAGCATGGAGTTTCGCTGCAATTCAAGGAAAGTAAGAGCGCGCACCTTTTCATCCTCATTCAAAGCGCGTCCTGCGTGACGGTGTAGAAACTCTTCGCGCGAGCGATTACGGTCAACCACCAGATGAATGTAATCGTCGCGCGCCGCCCAGGGGTCAATGAAGAGGTCGCCCCTCGTAGCCTCGAACGCGCGCACTGCTTCGTCACGAAGAAAATCGAGCGCGCGGCGAAGAGGCTCGCGCCACGTCTGTTTCCATCCTTCGCAAGCGCCCGTGCTGCAACCACAATCACGACACCAGCGCCCAAGCCCGTGCGCGCAACTCCACGCAGTCCCTTTGCCGTCCGGCCCAACCTTTATCTCAACTTCATAGTTTGGCGGGTTTTCGGCCAGAAACTCCCCGTAGTTCGTCACTCTAAACCCGCGCGCCGGAGCTTCCGTTTCTAATGTGTAAGCGATGCAGCGGTCGCCCCAGTGAAAATGGTGGCCGTAAGATTCGCCGTCAGTCGCCACATTGATGACGCGCCCTTCATGGCTGGCGCGCACGAAGCGATTAACAAGAGCCTGACTGGAAGAGAGAGCGCCCTCGAAAGCAATCGCGCGCGCAAGGTTGCCGTCGTAGAAAAAGATTGCAATGGAACGCCCAGACCCGTCGCGGTGAAAGTAGAGGTAAGGCACGCCCGTATCAACGCTGCCTTCCTTTACGTCTAACCACTCATCCTCGCCGGTTGGCCGCACGCGCTCTGCCTGATGCGGCGAGAGGATGACGAATTTTAATCCTTCGTCAATCAGCGCGCCGAGAGTTTCGTCGTTACATCCGGTTTCAGGAAGCCAGAGCGATTCCGGCTCTCTTCCAAAACGATGACGGAAATCTTCTATGCCCCAGCGAATCTGCGTGCGGCGGTCGCGCTCTGTGCAGAGCGGCAGGATAGCGTGGTTGTATCCTTGTGCGATTGCGTTGCCGTGCCCGCCGCGCATCTCGGCGCTCTCGCGGTCTGCGTCTATGATTCGCGCGTAAGTTTTCGGATGATGGCGCTCCATCCAGCTTAGAAGCGTCGGGCCGAAGTTAAAGCTCATCAGGGCGTAATTGTTAACGATTGATTCGACGCGGTTGTACTGGTCAACGATTCTAGCGTATGCGTTTGCGCGATAGCATTCGCTATAAATGCGCTCGTTCCAATCATGAAAGGGCGCAGCGCCAGCCTCGCGCTCAACCTCATCCGTCCACGGGTTCTCGCGCGGCGGCTGGTAAAAATGGCCGTGTATGATTAAAGCCGGTGCCATCAAATTTACCTTTATGTTCAAACCGGAACCCTACTGCTGATCTTCGCTCTTTGCCAGAGCGCGCTGCGGGCAGAACATTGAGACGGCGCAGTAGTTTTCACAGCGAATGCTCGAACCCGGCCTAGCTTCGACGAATTGATCCGACTGTATAAGAGCAGCGCTCGCTTCTTCCTGAGTATCGAAAAGTCTCAGCGCGCTCTTTCTGCCGCGCTTCATCAGCGCGTACTTCGTGCGTCGCTCCCAACGCTCCTCCGCCGAGCAATCGGGCGCATGCCCCTCTTCGGCCATGCGGTGCAGTCTTACTCTTTCCGATAGAAACGCGGATGCCTCGTCTTGCGGCCAGAGCGGAACGTTGAGGACAGAGACTTGAGACTTTGGATAAGAAGAATCCTGCGCGCGCATCTTTGACCAGTCGCGGTAGATTGCGACTATCTCAAGACGCTTCACGTCGTAACCATGACGGCGTAGCAACTCGGCGTAAAGATTCAACTGCTGTTCCCACTCGCGCTTCACACCATCAATCGTAGTCCAGACCGAGACGAACTTGTAATCAATCAACACGCCGTCGTGGTATAGATCGAACGTGCCCACTACGCTCGTTCCTTCAACTTCGCTTGAGAGCGTGTGTTCCGTCAGGTGATTTTCGCTCTCGCGCCCGTGCTCTTCCAGAAGCTTGTGCATCAGTTGGCCCATAGTGGCCCAGATGCGATCCGATGCGTCTTCCGAGAGGCTGTCCCAGTGCTTGATCGTGAGCGCGCGCATCTGCGGCGGGCTTATAAGTTCGGTGACGGAAATCTGGCCGGGATGCGGCTCTCGCTTACGCGAAACCGCCGCGACCAAAGGGGCGGGCAGGTTCGTGAGGTTCGTTATCTGCATCAGGAAAAACTTCTTCCAAAATCAAACGGTTTCAGCAACGCTACAGAATACCATAAATGAAAGCGTTTGTCTCAGGATTGAGAGGTGGGATTTCGGTCATTAGTTTTGCTGAGACTTGAACAATCTTGCGAGATGCTTTCATCACCGAAGGCACAGAGAACACTGAGGATTCACAGAGAAGAACCAACTATTTGAGATTTGGAATCCTCTGTGCAATCTCCGTGTTCTCTGTGCCTTCGGTGGTGAATAACAATCACCCTACCGCTCAGCAAACAAGGAGGACTTGAATCCCTGCAAGCTCATCGTTGAGCGCGGCTGCCCGGCTGTCTTAGAAGCTCTCTGACTGCCGCATCGAGTTGCGAATCCCTGCCTGTGTAGGTCTCTCCAATCGGGCGCGAGACGGGAACATCAACGGGGCGCGGGTGCAACTCCATATCGCTCCCGTCGCTCGCCGTGATCCCGGAATGCGGGATGCGGAAGATTGTTCCGTCAATGAGCGAAAGATTCCACGTGAAGATTATCCACCCGGCTGTAGGCTCGCCCACGACCTTTCCCATATGCAAAGACCTGTAGCCTTCCGTGAAATCTTCCGCGTCCGAGAGCGAGTGCTGGTTCGTGACCAGAATCGTAGGGCGTTCGAGCGCGCGTTGGCCCAACACCGTGCGTGCTTGTCCCGAAGTCAGACCTCGCGGCGTCATCGTCAAATAACCTCGCCGCGCGAACACGTCAATGGCATAGACGTTGACAAAGCCGCCGTTGTTGTTTCGCACGTCAATGACGACACCCTCGCGCTCGTGATTCTCTGCGTCCAGATCAATGTAGAGTTGCGCAAGCGAAGCCGAACTCATGTCGAACATGTGAACGTAGCCGAGCCGGTTGTTGCTTATCTTTGCGACGTAAGCGCGGTTGGCCTCGACCCACTGGCGATAAAGCAGTGCTTTTTCGGTCGCTCCATTAACCGGGCGAACCGCTATGTCATGACGGTTCGCCCCCTCTGCCGAGGAAGCTATTGTCAGAACGACGCGACGGTTAATTTTGTAATTGAGAAGTTCGTCCAGATTCGTGTGCGCGTCAACCGTGCGCCCGTCAACCGCCAGAATGTAGGTGCCAGAACTTATCTCGCGCGCGAGCGCTGCTGGCGAGAGCGGAATCACTTCCGTCACGCGCAACCTTCCCGTTCGTTCATACTCGGCGCGGTCGAATCGCACTCCCAATCGTCCCGTAGTCGTTCCGCCGGGATTCGGCGGCGCTGAAGCGCCCAGGTGCGATGCGTTCAATTCTCCGATCATCAACTGAAGCAGACGGCGCACTTCGTCCGGCGTGCGCGCTCGCTCGACCAGAGGTTCGTACTCTGCGCGCATGGCCGCCCAGTTCACCCCATGAAAATTCGGATCGTAGAAATGCGTGTTCATAAGAGTCCACGCCTGGCGGAAGACCTCAATCTTCTCGCGCGAGAAATCAATGTCCATCTCTGCGGAGACCGCCAATGGGCGAGTCTGTTTTCCATCAACCGACACAACATTGATTCTGCCCTGATCAATGTAGAAGACCTCCTTGCTGTCCGGCGAGAATTGCGCGAAGCCTTTGCCGCCCGCCGTAGAGGTCAACTGTCTGGCGACCGCAGGCTCGCGGCTCAATTCGTCTAATGGGAAGACGTAAAGATTCTCCTGCCCGGCTGCGCTCGCAATCATCAGCACGTATTTTCCGTCCGGGCTGATTGCTTCGTAGCCCACGTCAATGCCTACGGGCAGCAGGCTCAAGCGTCTTCTTATCTCGTCGAAAACTATCTCGACTTTTTTCGCGCCCGGCCTTCGCTGATCTTCAGGGCTTGCTGAAGGCGACGGGCTTGGACTTGGAGAAGGAGTCGGAGTCGGCTGCGCTGACGGCGCGCCGGGCGCAGGGCTTTCGGGGCGCTGTTGATTGGGCGCGAGCGTGCGCGGCATCTCTTCACGGAACAACTCGCGGAACTGGTCTTCGCGGAATCTGGGCGTGCGCTGTATAAGGTCAATGCGAGCAAGCTGCCCGTCCTCGGTTCTCTGTCCTGTGACGAAGAGGATAAAGGTTCCATCAGGACTCCACGAGAGAGTATTGTTTCCTATATTGGCAAGGAAGCTGACGGCGCGGCTCTGCCCGCCCTCGACCGGCACGACCGAGACGTTGCTGAAGAGATTTTCAGAGACGGGCAGGAAAGCTATCCAGCGACTGTCGGGCGACCAGACTAGAGGGCGCGCAGGATTTATAGGCGGCATCTCAAACCTGGCAGTTGCGAGCAGCCGCTCCTGTCTTGAACTCATGTCCATCACACGCAACTCGCTATTGCCTCTTTGAAACGCGAGCATCTTTCCGTCGGGCGAGAATCGCGGCGCTACGTCTTCCGCATCGGCGCGAGTCAACTGCGTTTCGGTGTTCGTAGCGAAATCATAAAGAAAGATGTGCGGCGTGCCGTCGCGGTCTGAGACGTAGACGAGCCGCCGGCTGTCAGGCGACCAGTTAATTTGAGATTCATACGCGGGGCTGTTTGTTACGCGCGCCGAGTCGCCTCCGTCCGTAGAAGAAGCTGCGAAGATTTCACCGCGAACTACAAACGCGACCTTCTTACCGTCTGGCGAGAGCGCGAGTTCCTGAATCTGATCCGTGAGCCGCACGTGATCTACAGCAGCGCCCGCAGGTGCGCCGCGCAGCTCTATTTCGACTTCGCGCGCCTGCCCCCCATTCGCGTCAAGTTTCCATATTCTGAAATCATGCTCGAACACAATCATTCGACCATCCAGCGATATGTTGGGCCAGAGCACGCGCCCGTCGCGGAAATTCGTCACGCGCTCTGCGCGGCCTCCAACGGTTTGACGCCAGACGTTCTGCGCGCCGCCTCTGTCCGAGACATAGAAAAGCTCATTCGGCCCGCTGCCCCACATGGGCCACATCTCTTTCGCGCCGCCCTCTGTCACGCGCTCGTAAGTCGCGGGCGCGCCGTCGCGCATCAACCAGATTTCCGATTCGTCAAGATGGCTGTGCCCTTTTCGCCACCACTGCGACGAAGAGTTGCCGCGCGCCGTGAATGCAATCGTCTGCCCATCGGGCGAAGGAGCGGAGAAAAACTCGTTCGTGTAGCGATCCGCGCTCACCTGCATAGGCGTTCCACCCTCGCTGCTCACGCGATAGATGTCGTTCATGCCCGAAATGTCTCGGCTGGTAGAAGAGAAATAGAGCCAGCGCCCGTCGCGCGACCATGCATCCAGTTGATCGTTCACGTCGTCGAAAGTTATTCGTTTTAATTCGCCCGTAGAGAAAGTCAGAACGTAGATGTCGCCGCCGCCCGTGCGATTGGAGCCGAAAGCGAGTCGCGTCCCGTCCGGCGAATAGAGCGGGCGCGCTTCCGTCGCCGGGTGCGAAACCAGAAGACGAGCCTCGCCGCCCGCAGCCGGGACAGTCCATATGTCGCCACCCGACACGAACGCAATCTCAGACCTGTCGGGCGAAACGGCAGGCTCCGTCATGTATGGTTTAGATTGCGCCTGCGCTGCTTGTCCCTTAGTTACTTTTGAAGGAATGAAATATGTGATGATTAACGAAGAGATGAAGAGGCAGGCATAGAATTTTCTGAACAGAGCCATTCCGCGTTTAGTCCCCTTTTGAGATTTTGCGCCATTATCATCGCGCCACTCGATTTGCGCAAACAATTTGTAGCAGATCAGTTTCAAATTATCACAGCTATAAATTCAGGGCGATATTTTCAGACCGAACCAGCGGCCAATTTGTAGAGCGCATCGTCAGCCAATGGCAGCCTGCTCTAACTGCGCTTAACAAGCCAACCAGGCCACCTGCCTTATAGAACTCCTCTCATGCCTGCTTCCTGCAATTCGACTGAGCGCCATTCGCGGGCGGCTTAATTCAAACTTTGTGCATCTATACCCTGACATCGCTAAAGACAGAGGAGATAAATCATGAGTGACACTGCTCTCCCTCATTCCGTTGATGACGCATCTGCTCTCAATCGCCCGCGCGCTTTCGACACCATCCTTTACGGTGGACTGGTGGTTGGAATATTGGACGGGCTGTTTGCTTTAATCTTTTACGGTCTGATATTGGGTGTAAAGCCGGTGCGAATTTTCCAATCCGTCGCTTCCGCGTTGCTCGGCAAGGCGTCGTATGAGGGCGGAGTCCAGACTTTTTTGCTCGGTATTCTGCTTCATTTCGTTGTGGCGTCATGCATCGCCGCAGTTTATTACGCGGCAAGTCTGAAATTGCCGGTCTTGATTAATCACGCCGTTGTTTGCGGATTAATTTACGGGATGCTTGCTTATCTGGGGATGAATTATGTCGTCATCCCGCTTTCAGCCATAGGTCTCAGACCGACTTCCTTACGCACTTTTCTGCCAGCATTTATTGGACATGCTTTGCTGGTCGGACTACCAATCGGGTTAATAGCGCGGCGATCTGCTAAAGCGAATAAGAGAGAGTATTGAAATCCGGTTGCCCTGACATCTACGGCGAAACGCAGCGAACCATTTTTATCATCCGACCTATAGCCTGCTTTTCATATTCATTGCTTATGAATTATCTTGAAGGCCATTCGCGCGTGCGATTTTTTGGAACGGAGGGGCTATGGGATTTGAATACATTGTGTGCTTGATGCAGAGCAGCCGCATCACATTCGTGAACGGCGAATGGCAGGGTACGTTGCCGTTCAATTCAACAGACTCTCAGGCAGCGCTTGATTCCTGTCCGTGGGTCTGGGATTACCTTGCGTCTGCGGGAGCGAGCGGTTGGGAGATGGTTGCCGCTACCAGCATCGGAATAAATAACAGTCAGGATATGTCGCCCATGTCCAGCAACCTGTTCCTGAAACGACAGTCGCTCTGAAAGGCTGGCCGAAGCTTTTCCGAATAGTGTCGTAGCTTGCGACTAAGAGCCAATGCTTATCGGCCTAGTGTTTTCAAAGCAACCTATCACTCTTTTCCGCCTCGTGAAACCTTATTTCAGAGACGCCGGAGCGTGGCTATGACGCTTATCATAGCCACGCTCGGGCGTTTCAATTTGCGAGATGAGATGAAGCAAGACTTTATGGTAGCAAGGTAATGGCGCGATGCTCTCTCATATAACTTTTTCAACCTCTAAAAAGTTGAGTTCGACGGGCTGCAATTTACCAAACACTTCAACCAGAACCTTGAGCCTTCCCTTTTCTTTCTGAATCTCTGCGATCCTGCCTGTAAATGCTCGAAAAACTCCCGCCTTAATGCGCACCATCTCGCCCTTTGAGAACTCGTACTTATCAGCCACGTCCTTATCCCTGTAACGGATTTATAGACCTGCTTTAATCATCCTGTCGCTCAAGCGATGCGCGATCCCATTTGGCAAGTCGTGCGCCGGCATCGTATGTGCTTTGAAGAAAATCCATCAGGGCTTTGTCCGGCTCTTCCGCGTTACGAACATCGTCATAAAAGAATAAAAACTCTTTCATCTCGTCGCTGTAAAAAGCTTTCTCCGGGCTGATGCTCTCCTGCTTCAACCCTTCAGGCTCCGGCGCGGTGTAAGAATAGAAAGCCGGCGCGCCTAGTCCTGCGCCCGGCCAGAAGCCGTGACTGATGACTTCGTGCGAGTACGCCTCTCTGGTGATTATGTCCGCGCCCTCACGCGCGGGCGCGCGTCGGCCTGAGAAGCGTGTCACAGCCATATCGAAGCTTCCCCAGAAGAAATGCACCGGACTAACTTTGCCTATGAAGCGAGAGCGGAACTCAGTGAAAATCCTCTCCGTCTGAACGAGTATTCGCCAGAAGCGGTTGGCGTAATCCGCATCGTAAGATGCATGCTCGTGGTCACGCTCGAAAGGGATGGGGTTCGGAATCTCTACGGGCGTCGTCCAGATTTTCACACTGATGCCAAGCTCATCGAGCGCACGCATCACTTCATCGTAAAACTCTGCGACCGAGCGCGGCACCAGTGGAATAGTCTTAACGCTCCCGTCGCTGCAAGCTATGATGAGATTGTGGGCGATGAAATCGAAATCAATCTGAAAGTCTCTTGCATCGTAAGGCATCGCGGAAGTAGTAAGCCCGCGTGCCGTCACGTAGAGCGGAACATTCCACCAGTGGTTGACGAGCGGCGTCTGCGCAAGACGGATTTTGCCGACCACCTGCGTCCACATGTGAAGCGTCGCGTAAGTGTCCTTCCACTCTTCGAGCGGCAGGCTCGGCCAAACCTCTGCGCTCTTTTTTTCAGTTTGTGACATGAGTTTTAATTACCTTTGCGTTCTTCTTAGCGTCTTCGCGGCTTGGCGTGAAAACTTATCTCACGCAAAGTCGCAAAGATGCTAAGAAGGCTCAAAGGGTTGAATGACTATTATCTTGAAATGGCTAATGCTGCCCGGCAGTAAGCTCTTGAATCAGCGCGAAGAGTTCTTCTATGTCAACGGGCTTCGCAACGTGCGCGTCGTAGCCTGCGCGGCGCGCTCGCTCGCGGTCTTCCTCCATAGCGTAACCTGAGATTGCCACAGCCGGAACTTTTTCCATTCCGGGCAGGCGGCGCAGTTCTGCCAGCAACTGGTATCCGTCCATCTCCGGCATTCCTATGTCCGAGACGATAACTCCCGGCCTATTCGCCGCCGCCATCTTGAGCGCTTCCTGAGCAGATGTGGCAGCCATCACGTCGCCGCCTTTCTGCTCGAACAGTGTGCGTAGAAGCGCAAGCGTGTCGGGCGAATCTTCTACGACGAGCACACGTGGATTCGTTGCGCGGGGCAACGCGGGCGACTCCGCTTCGCTGGCGCAATCGGTCTCGGCCACACACGACATAGTTAAAATGAATCGAGCGCCGCGCCCAACTCCATCGCTCTCGGCAGCGACATGGCCGCCATGAACTTTAACAAGCGCGTCAACTATAGCCAACCCCAGTCCTAATCCACCGTGACGGCGCGTGGGCGAGCCGTCCGCCTGGCGAAAACGGTCGAAGACATGCGGCAGAAAATCCGTGTCGATTCCTATTCCCGTATCTTCAACTGTAACGCGCGCGTCGCCCCGCACCGCTTCGATGCTGAGGTGGACGCGACCACCCGGCTCCGTGAACTTGATTGCGTTCGAGAGAAGATTCCAGATTATCTGCTGCAACCTGACAGGCTCGCCCATCACCACCAGCGGTTTTTGCGAAAGCGAGACCTCTATCTCTACGCGCCGCGCAGATGCGGACGCGCGCACGGTCTCAACAGCCGCTTCTGCTACCGCGTTGAGGTCTGTTGGCTTCGGCTCAAACCTGAGCTTGCCCGTAGCTATGCGCGAGATGTCCAGAAGATCGTCAATCAGGCGCGACTGAAGACGCGCATTGCGCTCGATAGCATCCAGCGCCTGCCCAACACCTTCTTCGTCCAGCCCGCCATTCTTCAGAAGCCCTATCCAGCCGAGCACGGGCGTGAGCGGCGTGCGCAATTCGTGAGAGAGCGTTGCCAGAAAAATATCTTTCGAGCGATTGGCCGCCGCCAGTTCTTCGTTCACTCTAACCAACTCGCTCGTTCTCTCTTCAACGCGCTGCTCAAGCTCGCGGTTCAGCCTTTCCAGGTTGGTGCGAGCGCGCTGCTCGGCCATCATCAGACGGCGGTGGTCTACGCCGCGCCTGACCGTGTGCTTCATCTCTTCTATGTCGCAGGGTTTTACAAGAAAATCGTAAGCGCCTCGTTGTAGCGCAGCAATCGCGGATTCGACCGAAGCGAAGCCTGTGAGGACGACAGAGATGGTCAGAGGCGCGCAGCGCTGAATCTCCGTCAGCACAGAGAGGCCGTCGCCGTTCTCCATGTGCAGGTCTGTGAGAACCAGATCGTAATCCGCGCCTTCAAGCAGCGCGACAGCCTCATCGCCGCTCGCGGCTGTTATTACCTCGTAGCCTTCCTGTTCCAGTATCGCTGCCGTCGTGATGCGCAGAGATTCTTCATCGTCAATGATGAGCAGGCGAGCGGCTCCCGTCGCGGGTCTGCCTTCCTGCGCCTGACTCTGTTCGTGTGCGATGGGCGAAACCATTTTGGGAAAATTCCTTGCGGCCTACTTCTCGCCGCCTTCAAATATGGGCGGGTCAACAAGCAAGATTATTTTAAAAGTCGTGCCGCGCCCATCCTCGCTCGTCACTTCGATGCGCCCGCCATGCTGGCGCACAATATCCTGCGTCACCCACAATCCCAATCCCGTACCCTTCTTCCTTGTAGAGAAGAAAGGCTCGAAGATGCGCGCAAGATCGTCTTCGCTTATGCCTACGCCCGTGTCGCTTATCTGAATGGCGATTGCAGGCTGAAGCGACTGCTCGTCGAAGCGCGAGGTCGTAACACGTATTGCGCCTCCGCCATCGAGCGCCTGCTGCGCGTTCAGTATTAGATTAAGAAAGACCTGGCGCAACTGGTCTGCACGCGCGCGTATATTCGGCAGCTTTTCGTCCAGATCGCGGCTGACTTCTATGCCGGACTGCTTCAGCTTCTTATCCAGAAGCACCAGCGTCTCCTCTATCACCTGATTTACATCAACCCACGCGACTTCGCCCGCGCGGCGCGCGAACCCAAGCATCTGGCGAATGATGTGCGAGACGCGCTCCGTCTCTTTTCTTGCTATATCAAGAAAGAGCGCGCTCTTCTCCGTATCCTGATTCGATTGCATCAGGTAGAGCGAATTCTTGATGGCTTCGAGCGGGTTGTTCACTTCATGCGCGATTGAAGCGGCGAGACGACCGACAGCCGCCAGCTTTTCCGACTCAAAAAGCTGCTGCTCGACGCGACGACGCTCAAGCTCGCGTATCTCCGTCAGGTCGTGCAGGATTGAGACGACCGCCGTGACCTGCCCCTTAGCGTCCATCACCTCGCCAGCCGTTATCTCCATAGGCAGCGATGCGCCCGTCTCAGGGTCAATCAATTCTATTTCGGCCTGTCGGTTGGTCTCGAACGCTGAAGCGAGCGCCGAGATGAACGAAGTGAGTTTCACTGAGTTTGCGCGCACGGCTGTGGCGGCGGCTGCCTGCGACGAATCGCTCTCCTGGAAAAGAAGCTCTGCGCGCCGGTTGAAAAGTATGAAGTTTCCGCTTGAGTCGCAGACCACAACGGGGTGGCCTACGTTCTCTATTATCAGGTCCAGACGGTCGCGCTCGCGCCTCGCTTCTGCTTCGGCCTGCTGCAATTTGACGAAGTTGCGCGCCAGCTCTTCATTCGCTTCCCGCAGGTCTGTCACGTCGCGGAAGATTGAAACCAGTCCTATTCGGTCGCCGCGCGAATTCAGCGCCGGAGTTGATATGACCTCGAAGTGAAGGTCTGAGCCTTCCAATGGATCAACCAGCGTGATGTCTCGCTGCAAGGCTCCTGTGGAAGAGACCGCCGCGCTCGAAAGATAGGCGGAGAACAGCAGGTCGTTCATCTCAAGCGCACGTCGCTTGCCCTGGCCTACGTTCTCCGAGCCGCTGAATAGGTCTTCCGCGCGACGATTCTGAAGAAGAATCTCGTTATCCAGATTGGTCAGCACAATCGGGTCTGCGACCGACTTCATTATGGATTCGACCCACTGCCGCTCCCTCTGCAACTTGCTCACGGTTGAGCGAAGCCGCTCGCTGCGAATAGCGCCAGCCGCCACCACACCCATCAAATCTGCGAACCGCATAAGGAAGTTTAGTGCGGCGGCGTCCACCTCTTCGCGCTCTACTCCGACGAAGAGCACGCCGAGGACAGATGTACTGGCTTCGGATGCCCAGTGGTCTTCGCTGAAATAGGGCTTGCGCGTTAAAGACCAGTCGCCTCTCTCCATCGCCTCTTGTCCGAAAAGCGGGAGCGCCAGCAGGTTCGGCCTCCACACGTTCAGATCGAAAAAGGCCGCGCTCGCTTTGTCGTCATGTAAAGAGATGCTGGCAGGCCGCCCTTCATGAAAGACCGTGATGCAGGGCGCGCTTGAGTCAAGCGGGATTCCCACTCGCTCAATTGCATTATCATTCGGGAAACCGGTGGCAGCGCGCACACGCAGCGCGACGTGGCGCTCGTCAACCAGCGCAACAGCCGCCTGCGAATAGCCCAGCCCGGTAGTTATCGTCTCAAGGGCGAGCAGCAATCTTTCGTGCAGTTTGGGCGTGGCGAGCATCTGCGCCGTTGTGTCCAGCAGCAGATCGTACTGGCGCAGTCGTGGGTGGGATGCATCTGTCTCCGATACGGTAGCGGTCGGAGCAGACGCTATTTCCGCCGGAAAGTTGTCCATAAAACAGTTTTCAGTTTTTAGTTTTAAGTCAGTCGGTAATCAGCTAAGCCATCAGCTTTCACTGAAAACTAAGAACTGAAAACTAAAAACCGTCCTCACCCTCGTTCGACTTCTACGGAGACGCGGCGGCGCGTCTCGTCTTCCAGCGGCTCGGCTGCGCCGGGCGTCAGTGCCGGGCGCGAGACGGCGGGTGTCAGGCCGACGGCCTCTGCGTATTTAAGGTAAGTGTCAATCGAGGCGACGACGACGCGCGCTTCGATTGTGATCAGATCAATGCCGACGAGCGAGATGCGCACCCATGCATCAATCACGATGCCTTTATCCAGCACGCGGTCAAGCACATCAATCAAACTGGTTCCGCCTGGCGCTCTCTCAACAGCCATGTATCCTCTTTCCTTTTCCTAAAAATGTTAGCGCTCGTTCCGAACCAAGCGCGCGCGACGAGGCTTCATCAGGCACACCCGGCGCGAGCGCTGAACGTGCCGCCGTTCATCTCATCCCAACATTTAGTCTGAAGTAAAGGTCATCACTTCCTGCCCTTCCTGGACGTGCGCTTCGAGCCGCCGCGTTGGCGCGCGGTTTGCGCCCGCCGATCTTGCGTCGCTCGTTCAGGTGCGTTCAAACGCCTAACTTCCCTTTCAAGTTCCGCCAGCCGCTCGCGCAACTCTACGTTCTCGGCTTCGGCTCGCTCTGCACGGGTCGTCAGGTTCGTGTCGTAGCGCCACCAGTTCAATCCGATCTGCTCGGCCTTATCAATCGAACAGACGAGCAGTCGAATCTGCAAGGTGAGAAGCTCCACGTTAGCCAGCGACACTTTGATGTCGCCCGCTATGACCAACCCCTTATCAAGAATCCTGTCGA
>DATHJK010000397.1:0-18184 GCA_035316225.1 Pyrinomonadaceae bacterium | reverse complement strand
CGCGAGCGTTGCCGCTACGACTCGCGCTGTGAAGGTCGAGGCATTCAGTTCGTGGTCTGCGTGAAGTAACAAACAAACGTCGAAGAGGCGCGCATCATGCTCCGACGGCATCTCGCCTTTGAGCATGTAGAGAAAGTTGGTAGCTATGTTCTCATCAGGCTTCGGCTCTAAAATCTGCTGGCCTTTGCGAATGCGCTCCCATGCGGCGACGAGCGTGGGCATCTGCGCAGTGAGCCGCGTTGCTAAAGCTAGACTCGCTTCGCGCGAAGTATCACGCGCGCTCTTGTCGTAAATGCCTAAGGCAGAGACAGCGGTGCGCAAAACGTCCATAGGCTCCGAATCATTCGGGAGCGCCCTCATCAGATCGACCGCTTCCTGCGGCAGACTGTATGACTCGCCGATTGCCTTCTTCAATTCATCAAGCTCTGCGCGCTTCGGCAGCCGGCCATTCCACAACAGGAATATTGTCTCCTCGAAAGTCGAATGCTCTGCAAGGTCATGTATGTTTATGCCCTGGTAGATCAGCTCGCCCTTCTCGCCGTTTACGTCGCCGATTGATGAGCTTGCTGCCGCCACGCCGCGCAGTCCGACGCCCGTCGCAGCCGCCGCAGCTTTTTTCTCGTTATCCATCTTGTGAGTCCTTCAGCCCTGGAATGTTTTGAAGATAACAAAGAGAAGAGGCGAGTGACAAGAAAGAAAAGGGGGGAAAAGGTAAACGGAAGGCCGGTATCAAAAAGTTTAGGTTTTTACATCTTCCCCTCTTCCCATTTTCCACGCAACTACTTTCACCTTCTGCCCGCGCTCTGCCTTAAGCATTTGCGAAGCTGAAGCGCGGAAGGCTGCGATTTCCAGAAAACCTGCGCTGCCCCAGATTGTGAACAACTCTCGCGCAGCGTTTTCGTCTTCACCGAAAAAATTTCGATGAGATGTTATCTCCCGGTCGTTAACGATAATCCGTGCGGAATTTGCGTCAAAGTTTTCGGACAGATGCTCGCGTCTCAAGCTGGTGATGCAGTTGCCGAAACGGTCAACGTGTATGATGGTAGCTTCAAGCTCATCTTCGCCAGTGGCGATTGGGGAGATGGCATCCAGCCGAACGTGATTCGTTATCTCCTCGCCAATCTCCGCAGGCTTAGCGCCTTTTGAAATAGCTGCGGCGACAGGCGCAAAGATGTCGCGCCCGTGAAAGGTGTTGCTAACTGGTTGACGAAAAAATTCCGCGCGGTTGAGATGAAAAACTTTATTGTCTTCTTCGCGCTCGTAGATGAAACTGAACACTCCGTTGTCCGGGCCTACGAAATAGTAGCCGCCCGCTTCAACCAGGATGGGGCGTCTTGAAGAGCCTACGCCGGGGTCAATCACGCAGACGTGAATCGTTCCGGCTGGAAAATTCTTGTAGACGGCAAGCAGAGTGAAAGCGCCGGATTGAATATCGTGCGCGGGAATCTCGTGAGTGATGTCAACGATGCTGGCTTCAGGGTTACTGTAGAGAATGACGCCCTTCATCGCGCCGACAAAGTAATCGGCTGATCCGAAGTCTGTCAGGAGAGTTATGATTGAAGACATAAAGTAAGAAGGCAGACCGAGGTTGAGAGCATATTCAAAACCGCCTGCGCTCTCAACCTCGGTCTGCCTTCCATGCCGATTCAGAGACTATTAAAGTCTTGCTTCACTCGATGTTCGTATCCTGACCGGCTGTCCCTGCTCCAAACTGATGTCTCTGCCGCGCGAGGTCAGCACGCCCCCGGTGGAAGCGCCCGCGCCGATTGCGGCTCCGACTGCCGCGCCCTTTACGCCGCCGATAATCGCGCCGATGACGGCTCCTACGCCTGCGCCCGTGCCTATCCTCGCCGCGTCATGACCGGTCGAGTCAGTTCCGTGTACGCCGCCTTCAGGGTCAACATTGCCGACGCTGCTGTTGGGCGCTGCCATGACTTCAACGACCTGAGCGCTGAACTTAGTCCAACTACCGTTCAAGCTTATCTGGTCGAAAGCAAGTTGCAATTCGGAAGTGCCGCGAACTCTTCCGGCGCGCTTTACCTGTGCGACGTGCCCTTCGATTATCGCGCCCTGCCACTCGGCAGGCTCAACCACGCGCGCCTGAAAGCGGTCTCCTCGCTGGCTCACGTCCGTCGAGACGCGATTGAGCAGTTCGACAACGAGCACAGTGTTCGCAGGGATGACTAGAGAGCCGTTTCTTGTCTGTTGTTGAGAAGGTTGCTGCTGCTGTGAAGACTGCTGCTGAGGATTGCCGCTTACGCTCACGCCGCCGCCAACCGAGCTATCGTCTGTGTTCGCAGGATTAACTATCACAGTTCCGCTCGCGGTTGGCGCGTCATTTGTAACCCCGCGTCGCGCCAGATTCGCAGGAATAGTCGAATCGAATGTGCGGCGGTCGTAGCCTGAATTGTAGCCGGATTCGTAACCCTGCTGGTATCCGTCGCGGTAATCTTCAAGGTCGCCGTAACTGACCTGATAAGCGCGGTCGGCTCGACGGTAATCCGTATGGCTGCGAAAGTCTCGCTGCGCGTTCGATGCGGAATCGGCATAGCCTGCCGGGTAACCGTCCGAATAGCCTGTTCTGTATCCGCGCTCAAGCGCGCTCGTTGAAGTAACTTGAGCGGAAACCTGACCGCCGGAACTATCTTGTGCGTTCGCGCCCGTTAAAAACAGAAGCAACGCTACGATAGTGGCCGCGAAGAATTTTGTGGATCGTCTCATAAGAAATCCTCTCGGAATCGAATCTCTGAACATGTTTTTGAGAGCAAGCACCCGCGTTGCCCTCGTTTTCGCGCCTGTCGGCTGCCCGAAACGAGATGCTACCAGAAACCGTAAAGGTACGCGACAATCTTTCTCACACTTGACGCTGTAAAGTGCCGCGCCATAGACTCGTCTTTGATAGCTTTGGTCGAGATGCTCAGCCGGAAATCAAGAGCGCAGGATGCCGGATTGGTAGGAGAGACGCTCTTCAAACGGATTTGATGTCTGATTACCGCTCAGGGGTTGGCGCTCGATAGAGATTAAAAGCCATAAATTTTCTGAAATATAGATGACTGCCGCTCGAAGAGTTTATCTTGATAACAGCGCGACGACGCCGGTTGACCCGCGTGTGTTGAGCGCTATGCTTCCCTTTCTGACCGAAAAATTCGGCAACGCTTCCAGCGTTCATTTCTTCGGTCAGGAGGCTCGCGCCGCAGTTGATCGCGCGCGCCGTGAAATAGCTTCTTTGATCTCCGCCAAGCCAAACGAGATTGTTCTCCTTTCAGGCGGAACAGAGGCCAACAATCTGGCCGTGCGCGGATTGTGCGAATCGGCAGAAGCTCATGGTCGCCACATTATCACGACCGAAATCGAGCGTCCGTCCACGCGCGGCATCTGCGAGGCTATGGAAAAGCGCGGGTGGGAGATTACGCGCCTGCCTGTTTACGACGATGGCATCGTGCGCGTTGAAGATGTTCGCAATGCTATTCGCACGGACACTGTGCTCATCTCTGTGATGCTCGCCAACAACGAGATTGGAACCATTCAGCCAGTCGAAGAGATTGGCGCGCTGGTGCGTGACGAGAGAGAGAGCGGGAATAGTCATCTATGGCTTCACACCGATGCGGTTCAGGCTGCGGGGCGAATTCCCGTTAATGTTGAAGCACTCTCATGCGACCTGCTCTCTCTGTCCGCACATAAAATCTACGCGCCGAAAGGCGTTGGCGCTCTCTACATTCGTCGCGGCGTGCGAATTCTTCCGCAAACTGTAGGCGGCCACCAGGAGAGAGAGCGGCGCGCGGGCACTGAATCTGTCGCCAGTGAAGTCGCATTCGGTGAAGCTGCCCGTCTGGCGCGCCTTGAGATGCAGGAGCGAATAGAGCACACACGCAAGCTCCGTGACAGGTTCGAGAGCGGCGTTGTCGAGCGTATAGGCGACATCGTTTTCAACGGCGAGCGTGATAAGCGCTTGCCGCATCTCTCGAACATCTCGTTCCGCTTCATTGAAGGCGAGGGTCTTCTGATTAATCTGGACTTGCAGGGCGTGGCCGTCTCCACAGGCTCGGCATGCTCGTCCGGCTCGCTTGAGCCATCGCCCGTCATACGCGCGCTTGGCAGGAACGACGAGCTTGCGCGCGGCTCTATTCGTTTCAGTTTCGGAAAAGATAACACGGATGAAGACGTTGATTATGTTCTTGAAGTCCTGCCCCGCGCGGTCGAAAATCTAAGAAGACTTTCGCCGCTTTACCAGAAAGCTATGGCAGAGCGAGCGTGCGCGATAGAACATGTGAATGTTGTATAGCTTAAGCAGGTGGTACTGACTAATCATTAGCTTACCTTGCCCTACTCGACTCGATTCAAAGACCATTTAACCAATCCACGAAACGTGGGCGAGCTTTCGGATGCCAACGCGGTCGCTGAAGAGACTAATCCTGTTTGCGGTGACCGGTTGCGCTTGATGCTGCGCGTGAGCAGTGGTCGAATCGAGGCGGCGCGTTTTTTGGCTTACGGCTGCGCGCCGACGATTGCGTGCGGCTCCGTTCTGGCGGAGATGATCGAAGGCATGAACGTGGAAGATGCAGCGCGGATAACACGACAGGAGATTGCAGGGGCGCTGGACGGGTTGCCATCGCGCAAGCAGCATGCGGCGGCTCTGGCCGTAGAGACGCTTCGCGCCGCTCTTCATAACTTGAATGAAGCTGCGGGATGAGCAGACATGAAAACAGTTGGGCGGCTACTGGTGAATCTGCTGCGCTATCTCTTCAGCCGCTTTTTGGAAATCGTTGCTGGTCTTCGGAAAGTAAGCCTTGCCGCCCGTCTCACTTGCAACGCGCTCTATAAACGATTTTGCGCGCTGGCGCGAGCTAGCCAAATCGCCCTGAACGCCTATGACGAATACACGTAGATTAGCTTGCTTCAGCAAATTTACTATCTCATCCTGAGTGCGATGGCTGCCTCTGTCTTCGCCGTCCGTTATAAGAACTATGGCTTTCTTCCTTCCGGCGACGCTCTCGTTGAACTGCTTTAGATGCTGCGCCGCGACCTCAAGCGCGTCATAAACTGTAGTCTGCCCGCCTTCTATGTAGAGCGAGTCCAGAGCTTCTTCGAGCAAGCCTCTATCCGAAGTGAAATCCTCGACCACCTGAGGGCTGCCAATGAAGCGCAGAATCATCGTCTGATCGTCGCGCGAGTTTCGGCTGATTATGGATTTAGCAAGCCCTATAATCTGATCCAACTGCCTGCGCATCGAGCCGGAGCAGTCAATCGCCAGCACGTAGTCTGACGCAAGCGCCTCCGCCGAACTTGCACTATGACCTGATTGCTCTCGGTCAAATAGAAGCGCGACATCGGAAGCGCTCGCCTTCCCTTTCACACCCGCGCTTATAACCAGGGCAGAGAGCAATGCCACCAGGATTTTTTTCATATCAGTTCTAATTTCAAACATCATTTTCGCCCCGCCGACTTAAAAATTACCCGGAGGCCCAAACATGCCCATACCCGGTCTCATTTGCTGCATACTCTGGGGCGCTAGAATGCTTCGCACTATGAGCATTCGTGCCAGAAGGCGAACTTCGGGTCGCTGAAATCTGTCTGCGGCGGCTTTTGTTCGCGCAAAGTCGCCCGTTGCAAGCGCCGCGAGTTCATGGCCGTACTGCATTGAAAACATTCCTACCAACTCGCCTATGGGGTCGAGCATTACAATCTCGTCGTCTCGCACGAACTCGTCCGTGATGAAGCCGCCTATGACGCTTCCGGCAGAAATCAACTCGTTCAGTTGATCTATTATAGGCTCAAGCATCGAAAGACTCTTCGCCGGATCAACAAGCGAGTAGCTTCTCGCTATTTCAAGCTGCACGCCCAGTTGTACAAAATTCTTTGCGCGGTAGTTGACCAGATTGCGCGCTTCGTCAAGAAGACTCAAGGCGAGTTTCTTGTTGTTAGCAGCCATCGCCGCGCCCGCAAGCTCCGCTATGGCCGCTGCGCGCCGCAGTGGGTTGCGAATGTTGCCAACAAGCTTGCGCGCGTCGTCAATGCGCCCTTCACTCGCGGCTTTCGTAAGAAGGCGCTGATCCAGCGAGGCGAGCAGGGCGCTCCGCTGCGCAGGGTCTGTGACGTAATCGTTAATGAGTTGGCGAGCACGCTCGGTCTCGGCCTGAGAAGAGGAGACTTCGATCACACGATTCAAAAGGAAGGCGCGCAACTCCGGCGGCGCAGTCTTAAGCGCGTCGGCAAGCTCATTCAGATTCCCGCGCTGCGACATCTGCTGATACTTAGACCACTGGCTGCCCGTCTCCACACTAGGCTCCGTCGCGTTCTCATCACCCTCATCTACAGGGTCTGGGCGACGAGTTTGCTGCCGCGTCGTCATCCTGTTGCGAAGCTGTGCTGCGCGTTCAGGCGCATACTGCTCTAACTGCGTCATGACCGGGCCGAGCATTCCCTCTGACATAGGATCATTACGCGGCCTGCTCATAGCAGCAGCAATGACCATCTCTGCCAGGTCGTGCATCTGCTGTTGTGTGAATATTGGTTTCGATGCGTTGGCAGAAGTCTGTGCGCTCGTTTGATTACCGGCAGGCGCGCCTGATACGACCACAGCAGAGTTGCTTCCGGGCACCATGACGGCCTGTGCGGCAGCTACGGCGCTCGCCCGTTGCGATTGCGAAATCAGGCTCAGCGCGAAGGTGAACGCATCGCGGTTGGTAGCAAGATTATCGTTCTTGAGTTTGTTGAAAATTTCTTCCGCCAGCTTCGTTGCGGTCTCGCGGTCTCTTTCCAACAGCGAACTCAGAACATTAGTAATAGCAGGCGTGTAGCCTTTCTTTAAATTCTCTTCGGCCATCTCCAGAGCCTGCTGAGGGTCTTGCTGTGAAATCTGCGCAGCAAGATTCAGTTCCAGACTATCTTCGGAGTCCAGAGCCGGAATGCCTATTGAGCTTTGTGAAGTGGAGCGCGACGAGCGAAGAAAGCTGCGAGCAGAGCGAGCATCGTGGCGAGCCATCGCAAAAAGAATCTCGCGCCTTAGCAATGCGTTTGACGTGCCGGGCGGCATCAGATTTATCCCCTCCAGATCATCGTCCGTCTGCGCGGCGCTTGAAAGCTGGTTGAACTCATTTATCGCGTCTCTGAACAGCACGCGGGCGCGTTGTTCGTTATGCTCCCAGAGCACGTCTGCTGCCGCGACTTTGAAGTGAATGCGGTTTTCAACGACCTTAAGACCGTCAATATCCTTTATCACTTCATCAAGAAGCAGCAGTACCTTCTTACTCAAATCTTCCTGTGCGTCCTGCCGATTCGTAGAAGTCGAATCCGCCTGAGCCGCAGGCGTCTGCGCTACGGCAGCCGACGCGAAAAGCGATGCGATGACGAGTGAGGCCAGCAATCTTTTCAGAAACATCATTGCCTCCTTGTGAAGCTAAAGAGAAGCAAGCGCAGGGGAGAGGCGCGAGCGTCTTTCAGGTCAGTACCGCCTGAGAGAAGGGATGAGGGCGAAGGGATGAATAAGAATTCAGTGAACAGGTCAATATGCAATTGACTCCTTCTTACTCATCCCTCATCCCTTCTCTCAGACGGTACTGACTATCTCTTAGTCGCATGCAATTGCATTATAGGTTTTCAGGGCGAAACGACGCGGGGGCGCGTCTGCGGTATTGCTTGCCTGTTCGGATGATACTGCGGGCCGCAATACTGTCGCGGCTCTGTGCCGATTACAAATGTTTTCGTGCGAATCACAGGACACACGCTCGGGTCTGCTATCAATCCTGTCGTCGGGTCAATCTCAAGTGTGATTGTGCCCTGCAATCCTGATGAGCCGTCTTCAGAAGGCACACCACGCCCTTCTAATCTTGATGAAGACTTCCCTCTCTGCGGCGAAGGGCTGGGCAGCGGCGAAATCTCCGGGAGCGGTTGAGGCTCTATCTCGTTCTCGCCCTGCGGCGTGGGCAGCGTTTCAGGCTCAGCCTGGTTCTCATCTACTCCATTGCCCTCTGCCGTCGGCGCAGTGTTGTTTATGAAAAGCTCAAGCCGCTTATTCGCGCTGTCGGACGCGGCCAGCTTTCCTGTTGCCGTATCAATCTCCACCTGTTGAATGTTTTCCGGCATCTGCCAGTCGCCGCCCCAATCAGGGTGCGCTGTGAGCGCTTCGTTCATGAAATCCGCCCAGATGGGCAGCGCAGAATCAGCGCCTGTCAATCCAAGCTGCGAGCCGTCGTCGAATCCAACCCACACGACACACACAAGATTAGGCGTGTAGCCTGCGAACCACCCGTCGCGCGACGTTCCCGTTTTTCCAGCCACGTTGTACTTGAATCCGCGCGAGCGCACTTTCGCAGCCGTCCCGCGATTGATAACGTCCTTCATGAACGAAGTCATCAAGTAAGCGACTTCCGGCCTGAGCACATCGTTGTGCTGCGCTGTGGGCGCGGCGACGGTCGTGCCGTTGCCTGTCGTCACGCGACTGATGGCGACGGGCGTTGTGCGTGAGCCATTGTTTGCGAAGGCTGTGTAAGCGGAAGCTATCTGAAGCGGCGTTGCCTCGCTCGCTCCCAGAGCCATCGCGGGGTAAGCCTTCTGAACTTTCGGCAGCCCCGCTTTCGCCGCAAGATTCATTACGCGCCCGATTGTGACTTCCATAGCCACGTCAACCGTCACGACGTTAAGGCTGTGAACCAGCGCGTCTCTCAAGGTGACAGGAGCGTTGGAATAGTGGTCGCCCATGTTGCCGGGCGAATATTCCTGATTGTCGAATGTGAAAGTCTTCGGCGCGTCCTGATAGATGGTCGCAGGCGTAATTACACGCGGGACTGGATCGAAGGCTGTGTTGAGCGCAGTCGCGTAAACAAATGGCTTGAAGACGGAGCCGGGCTGTCGCATGGCCTCGACGCGGTTCAACTGGCTCTGCGCGTAATCGCGCCCTCCGACCATAGCCACTATCTCGCCCGTCTTCGCGTTCATGGCTATGAGCGCTGCCTGAACAGTTCCCGGTTGAACCCGCCTTGCTTCAACACGATCCAGAGCTTCCAGTTGCTTTTTCACAGCCCTGTAGGCCGCGCTCTGCAACTCCATATCAATCGTCGTGTAGACACGCAGGTGTTGAACTGCGCTTGGGTCTCCGACCAGCCCCTCAAGCTGCGATTGAACGTAGTCTGCGAAGTAAGGAGCATCCGACACATCAATGCGTCCGCCCACCTGAGCGACTTTCAGAGGTGTGGCTTCGGCCTGTGCGGCTTCCAACTGAGTTATCTTGCCCGCCTCAACCATGCTCTCAAGAACTTGATTGCGCCGCTTCGTAGCCGTTTCTAAATCGTGATAAGGGTTGTAACGGTTCGGGCTGCGAATCAATCCGGCCAGGAACGCGGCTTCGGGCAGCGTGAGCGAAGTAACATCTTTTGCGAAATAGGCATTCGCAGCCTCGCCCAGACCGTTTATAGAAAACCCGGATTGCTGCCCCAGGTAAACTTCGTTTGCATAGAGCGCGAAGATTTGTTGCTTGGACAATCGCGTCTCAAGAATGACGGACAGGTAAGCTTCCGCGACCTTACGTTTCAAAGTCCGTTCGGGCGTGAGCAGAAGATTTTTGACTAGCTGCTGAGTAATACTGGAGCCGCCCTGCTGCGCTATGGGCGAATTCGGGTCTGCGTCGTAGCGGCGAATCAGCGCACGCAGTATGCCTCGAAAGTTTACGCCGTAGTGCTCGAAGAACGAGCGGTCTTCCGTGACTACGATTGCCTGCACCAGTTGTGGCGGCAAATCCTGAAACCCTACTACCTTTCGCTTGGCGCGCTGCTGCCCCGTCACCGAACTTATCAACGCAGGCTCAAGCTGCGCCTTTTCAAGACGCGCGCCCCCGTCCAAATTCGTTATCAAAGCGATTGCTTTTCCGCCGCGCGCGAATTGCACGCGCAGGCGCGGGTATATAACGCGACCGTCAACGCGGCCATCGCCGCTTGGCTCAATGTCGAGCGTCGCGCCGTTCACAGCGTAGCGACCACGCACGGTGTCGGCCTGCTGCGTCTTCTGCACATAGTTTGCGCTCTGCAAGTAAGCGGTCAATTCATCAATCGAAGTGTTCTCGTTCGTGTAAATCTCTCTGGGCGCAGCATAGATGCCAGCCGTGCGCGTGAAGACTTCGCCGCTCAGCAGGCGATCAATGCGCGCAGAGAAAATCATCCAGTAGTAGACCAGAACTCCGATTGCGACGGCGGTGAGAAACGAGACGCCAATGATGACGTAAGGATGAAAGATGCGACGACGCCAGCGACGCCAGAGCGTCGGCTCCGGCTCGCTGTATTTGACTATGCGCGATGACGGGCGCGCCCTTTTAGCACGCGCTACCGGGGGAACGCGATTTTCCGGTGGATGACGAACAGACATAATATACAGTGATAAGTGATGAGTGATAAGTGATAAGAAAGAACAACAGGTTTTCTCTTATCACTTATCACTCATCACTTATCACTTATCACTTTAATTCCAAACTGTCCACTCTGAATTGACACTCGCCTTACGTTTTAGATACCGTGACGGTCTTAGTATTTCCACAGGTTTTTGATGCTTACGGTGAAGCATGAGTTTGACGGACGCCGCACGGTCTCGCATCTTGAGAAGGCCGACTTTTCGCTTTCGCTACGCGCTGCTGGCGATGGCGGCAGCGCTGGCAGTAGGCACCACCGGCTTTCATCTGGTCGAGGGATGGACGTGGGAGGACAGCCTCTACATGTCCGTTCTGACGGTGACGACAGTTGGCTACGGCGAGGTGCAGCCCATGCACCCTGCGGGTCGCGCTTTCGCCATAGCCTTCATGCTTGTAGGCGTCAGCATCGTCGCATACTCGCTCTCGGCTGCCGTTCGCTCTGTAGTTGAATCAGAGATGGTGGCGACGTTCGGCGAGCGTCGTCTCACTAAAAAGATGAGCAAGCTTCGTAATCATTTCATCATCTGCGGCGCAGGGCGCGTCGGCGCTCACCTGATACGCGACATCGAGCGGGCGGGCGATCTTTTCGTCGTCATAGAGAACGATCCTGCGAAAGTCTCTCCAATGTCAGATCGCGGAGTGATCGTGCTGGTGCGCGACGCGACACTGGAAGATGCTTTAATAGAGGCGGGAGTAGAGCGGGCGCGTGGGCTTGCAGCATGTCTTCCGAAAGACGCTGACAACGTTTACGTGGTGCTCACGGCGCGCGGGCTTAATCCCGATTTGCATATCGTCGCTCGCGCGGCGGAAGAGCAGGCGCATGCGAAACTGATTCGCGCGGGCGCGAACCGCGTAGTTGCGCCGACTATCATAGGCGGTCGCCGCATGGCTGTGGCGCTGATGAAACCTGCCGTTGACGATTTCTTCGATTCGCTGGCGACTGAAGACCTGGACGTTTCAGCCGAGCAGGTAGAGATAGAAGCAGGCTCATCGCTCGTCGGTCGAAAGCTTCGCTTCACGCCTATTCGCTCTGAACTGGACATTGTAATCGTCAGCATGCGACACAAGGACGGTAGCACGCTTTTTAACCCGTCCGGCGACGCCATAATCGAAGCGGGCGACGTGCTCATCGCCATTGGCCGCGCAGATTCGCTCGCGCAACTGAACGCGCAGGCGAAGGGAGGTGTAAAGTCTGGAGTCTAGAGTCTGGAGTCTCAGAGTCAAAAGCTAAAAGCTGTCTTTGACGAGTTGACTCCAGACCCCAGACTTCAGACTCCAGACTTTTTTGATGAAGATTCTTGTGACAGGTGGTAGCGGTTATCTGGGCACGCACGTCCGCCGTTTCTTTGGTGCCGACGATTTCTCGCGCCGTTCGCATCTGGACGTACTTAACCCGCGCGACTGCGCTCTAGTCTCAGACTATGATGTCGTCATACATCTGGCGGCCTACTTGAGCAAAGACCCCGCACACGCCGAAAGTTGTTTCCGCACGAATGCAGAAGGCACTGCCAACGTACTGCGCAACATGCGCCCCAGCGCTGTCTTCATCTACGCTTCAACGAAAGACGTGTATGGTGCTTTCGCGGACAAGTTTAAGGAGGTGGCTGAAACGTGTCCGACAGAATACTGCGGGCAGAGCGCGCTCGAATGGTCAAAGTTAATCGGCGAGCGCTATGTTGAATACTACGCGAATCAATTGGGAGTTCGCGCCTGCATCTTTCGCCTCTCGACTGTTTACGCGCGACCTTCGGAAGACAACGAAGCAGGTTTCGTCACACATTACGTAGAATCTGTGAAGCGCGGTTGGCCCATACGCCTGCCAATCGGCGGGAGACCCGTGCGCGACATCCTGCATGTTGACGATTTCTCGCGCGCATGCCGTGCGTTCGTTGATTCCGATTTGACACGCGGACTCTATAATCTTGGCGGCGGGCGCGAGAACGCTGCATCCCTGCGCGAGATGATTGACACCGTTGCGCGCATAATTCAGTGCGAGCCTGTGATTGATGCGGAAGCTGATTTGCCGCCGCCCGTCCCATTGAATTACGTCTCCGATCTTCAGAAAGCGCGTACGGAATTGGGCTGGCAGCCTGAGATCGGAATCGAAGACGGATTAAGGAGCTTGATTTAGATTGCTAATGGATAATTAGATTTTATCCTTCTTAGCGCCTCCAGCGTCTAAGAGCGTGAAACTTTTTCTCACTCTGGAGGCGCAAGGGCGCTAAGAAGAACGCAAAGATGTTTCATTGCGTTTGAAATTATGCTGAAGGGGCGAAGATTAAGGGCGGAGGAGATTGAGCGCGTCGTCGTGCGCGGGACGAACTGGGTGGGCGACGCTGTGATGAGCGTGCCTGCGCTGCGCGAGTTGCGCCGAATTCTTCCCGATGCGCACATCACGCTAGCAACTCGCTCATCGTCCGAAGCAATCTTCAAAGACGCGGATTTCATTGACGAGATTCTAATTTACGACCGGCAGAAGAACCCCAGACGCGCTCTTGTGCGCCAGATAAAAGAGTGGCGCGCACACCGGTTTGATTGCGCCGTTCTCTTTCAAAATGCTTTTGAGGCTGCGTTGATTGCGTTTCTGGCTCGCGTTCCTGTACGCACAGGCTACGCTACGCAAGGCCGTCGCTCATTCCTGACTCACTCGCTCAAACGCCCCGAATGGTACAACAGTCGGCACGAAATTTTTTATTATCTCAACATCGTCTCCGAATTTGAAAAGCTGCTTTTCGGCTCATCAGAAATTGAAAAGCGTGCGCCTGAAATCAATCTTGAAGTTTCGGAAGCGAGGCGAGCAGAGGCGGCTGCTAGCTTGCGCGCTGATGGCATCATATTAGACCGTCCGCTTGTGGCGCTCTGCCCCGGTTCTACGAACAGTCGCGCAAAGCGCTGGCCCGCAGACCGCTTCGCTGCAATCGCCGATAAATTTATTGAAGAGGCGAGGGCGAGCGTCATCATTATAGGATCGCCGGGCGAGGCGGAAGTCTCCCATGAAGTTTCCGAGAGGATGCGCAATCGCGCTAAGGTTCTCACAGGGCAAACGACGCTTGACGAGGCGGTCGCTATCCTGAGTCTAGTTGATCTTCTCGTTACGAACGACACAGGCCCGGCTCATATTGCTTCAGCGCTTAACCGCCCGACGCTCGTCATCTTTGGCCCGACAGACCCCGTGACTACGCGCCCGTTCTCAAAGACCGCAGAGATTATTCGCCGCCCGCCGGATTGCGCGCCCTGTCTGCTCAGAGATTGCCCGATTGACCATCGCTGCATGACGGCGATTACGCCGGACGAAGTTTTCGCTCGCGCGCTTGTAATGATGAGATGGACCAGCGCGGAGGCCAGAGCATGAAGCGGCGCGCAGTCTTCATTGACCGCGACGGGACTGTCTCCGATGAAGTCGGGTACGTCAATCATCCTTCGCGCTATAAAGTTTTTCCCTATTCGGCTGAAGCCATCAAACTTGTGAACCGGAGCGGCTGGCTTGCGATTCTGGTGACTAATCAGGCCGGAGTGGCGCGCGGTTATTTCGCAGAAGATATGATCGGCAAGGTGCATGAGATTCTTCGGCTGGAGTTGGAGCGCGGCGGGGCCAGACTTGATGCCGTCTACTATTGCGCTCATCATCCTTCTGTGGGCGAGCCGCCCTTTAGATTCGACTGCGACTGCCGCAAGCCCAAACCCGGTCTTGTCTTTCGCGCCGCAGAGGAGCTTGATATTGATCTTGAGAAGAGTTGGATGGTAGGCGACCGCTACGGCGATGTTGAATTGGCGCGAAACGCAGGCGTGCGCTCTGCATTCGTACTGAGCGGCTACGGGCGCGGCGAGTGGGAATACCAGAGAGCGTCATGGAAACACCAGCCGGACTTAATCGCCGAGGATTTGCTTGAAGCGGTCGAGAAAATATTAGAAGCCAATCCGTAAATAGTTGCAGCATCATTTTGAGCCAATGTCTATGCGGCTTCCAGCAACACCAGACTATTTATGTGTTGAGTTCTAAACAGATGATGGAGACTATCGAGTGAACAACGAGCGATGCACGCGGGCTGAGCAACTGGCGGCGCTGCTTGAGAGCTTTCCTCGGCGAAAGGTGCTGGTCGTAGGCGATATGGTCGCTGACCAGTTCCTCTACGGCGAGATCAGCCGTGTGTCGCGCGAGGCTCCCGTGCTTATTCTTCGCCACGAGCGAACCGAGACGATTCCGGGCGGAGCAGCGAACGCTGCCGCAAACCTCGCATCGCTCGGCGCGCGCGCGGTCATAGTAGGCGTTGCAGGCGAAGATGAATCGGGGCGTGCGTTGATGGAAAAGCTTCGCTGCTGCGGCGTCGAATGTGGTGGTGTCGTCACGTTGCCGAGGGGTCGCACGACGACGAAAATGCGTGTGCTTGCAGGGCAGGTTCATTCTACCAAGCAGCAGGTGATACGAGTTGACTACGATGGTGAATCTTCATTCGATACGGAAGTCCGACAGCAGTTGCTGGCTCGCATTCATGAAGAGATTCAGGATGCCGATGCTGTGATTATCTCCGATTATAATTACGGCGTGGTTGATACGGCGGTTGCCGCTGCGGCCTGGTATAGCGCAGACCAGCGCAGCATCCCCATTCTTGTTGACTCGCGCTTTCGCCTCTCCGATTTCCATAAATTCAACTCAGCCACGCCGAACGAGGACGAGGTTGAGCAGCTTCACGGCAGGCCGATTAAAAGTGACGAAGAGTTGGAGACAGCCGGTGAGCGGTTGCGTTCAAGATTAGATTACAGGGCGCTGCTGGTAACGCGCGGCAGTCGCGGCATGGTGCTATTTGAAGAAGGACGCGCGCCGCTCCACATAGAAGCCGTAGGCTCGCGCGAGCCTGTTGACGTGACCGGCGCGGGCGATACAGTGATAGCCGCATACTCGCTTGCAATCGCTTCCGGCGCAAGCTTCGCAGACGCCGCTCATCTTGCGAATTTCGCTGGCGGTCTGGTCGTTATGAAACGAGGGACAGCAACCACTACGCGCGATGAGATGCTTGCTTCAATCAAGCGCGTATAGAGATGGTAATAGTGACGAACCGTATTGAGTCGCTTACAAGCTATTTTAGAATCTCTTTGCGAGATTAGCTCTTTTCTTTGCGCCTTTGCGTGAAACAGCAATACTTTCAAAGCTCAAGTTAGTGAGAGTTGAGGGTTCGCGCAAAGGCGCAAAGGGAGATACTTAAGCTCGCAAAGGGGGTTGTGAATGGCTCTCTTAGTATTCTACAGGGCAAATGAGCTTTAAAGATTCAATCTCTGTTTCCGCTTACGCTTCTCTGCGTATTCTAGACCGCAACCGGCTGATTGCGCGTGTAGCAATCGCGCGAAAAAACGGGGCGCGCATTGTCTTTGCCAACGGCTGCTTCGACCTGATTCATGTCGGGCATATTCGCTACCTTGAAGGCGCTAAGCGGCTGGGCGATGTGCTTGTGGTCGGGATTAACTCGGACGAGCAGGTGAGAAAATTAAAGGGCGGTAATCGCCCGCTTGTGCCTGAGCGCGAGCGCGCAGAGACGGTCGCGGCGCTCAGGGCTGTTGATCTGGTTACTATCTTCAACGAGCCGACCGTCACATCGCTCCTGCTCGATATTCGCCCTGACATACATGCCAAGGGGACTGATTACACCGAAGAAACTGTGCCGGAGCGCGATGTAGTAAGAGCCTACGGCGGGCGCGTGGCGATTGTCGGCGATCCCAAAGACCATTCGAGCACGGAGATGATTAATAGGGTGATAAGTGATGAGTGATAAGTGATAAGAAAGTCTGGAGTCTGGAGTCAAAAGCTTTTCTTCTTATCACTTATCACTCATCACTTATCACTGAATTTTTTTTATGAAAGTGCCGTATTCAAAAATTTCTGAAGACAACCTGCTGCCGGGTCGCCTCATCGAAGTGCCCACGAAGGTACTGAGGCGCGGGTCGTCGTCTGGGGAGACGCTGCCGGCACCGCGCCAGCAGTTACGTCGGCCTAGCGCCTCAACCTTCGATTTCACTCCAGGCTTTCAGGGACACATCAGACCAATTTTATCCGCCCCCGCCAGAGGCGCACGGCTGAGTTGTGCCATGCCCCTGGCTCGCTTCTATTTTGATATTGCGGAGATTTTCATTGGCGCGTAGAGGCGGGACATGGATTCAGCGCTGGCGTGTGCCGCTCAGCTTCGTCTGCGCGCTTCTCTTCCTACTGTTCGCGCGCCCCACCTTGCGCACACTCATCGTTGGAGCCGCCGTCGCTCTGCTCGGCCTTACTTTGCGCGCATGGGCTTCCGGTCATATAAGAAAAAATTCGCAGCTTGCCGTGACCGGCCCCTATGCTTACACACGCAACCCGCTTTATCTGGGAAGCTTTCTAATAGGTCTTGGCTTCAGCATAGCTTCCGGGCGCTTAATCTTGGGTCTGGTCTTCGCCCTGCTCTTCTTAGGCATCTATTTCCCTGTGATGCGCGTCGAATCCAGCGACCTCGCCGGGTTGTTCAGCGAGGATTATGAGCGCTACAGCCGCGCTGTTCCGCTCTTTTTTCCGAAACTCTGGCCGTACAGAGACGAGAGGGCGATTGAAGAAAAATTCGATCCGTCGCTTTATCTGCGTTACAGAGAATACAGGGCGACGGTTGGCTTCATAGCAGCCTGGGCTTTGCTCGCGTTGCGCGCAATCTTCATTCGTTGATGCTTTATGTTTCGCCGCATTCTACTATCTTCGCTTTTAGCGCTCTCCGCCCTGCTGCTCGCAATCGGCGCTTCAGCCGATCAGAACAGTTTGGCGGTCACACGCGCCAACTTCTCGCTTCCGAAGTCTGAGGAGCTAGTCTACCAGGCAGAGCTTTCACGCGCGCTCATTCGCGGGCTTGACGTTGCAGAGTTTCGGCTGACGACCAATCGAGTAGAAGAGATTGACCAGATGGGACAGCCCAAAGGGGCAGCGAAGGTCTTCTTCAATGTGGATGCCGTCTCAAAAGGTTTATTGCGGAAACTCTTCGGGCTGCGTTTTCACCAGCACATAGAATCAACGGTCGAGTCCGGCTCGTTTCTTGTCATGAAGACAAAGAAGCTGGATGAGCAGGGTGATCGCAGGCGTGAGAGCGAGACCGTTTATGACAGAAGCGCGCGCCGTCTGGTCTGGACTGAACGCGATCCAAACGACCCGTCACGCCCCCCGCGAGTCGTATCGAACGAACTAAACGAAGAGACGCAAGACCTGGCCTCGCTTATCTACTATCTCAGAGCGCAGCCGCTCGTTGTAGGTCAGAGCTTCGAGGTTCTTGTAAACGATTCTGGCCGCATATATCGCGTGCCGGTCAAGGTTGCGGAGCGCAAGAAAATTAAGTCCGTGATTGGCGAAATCGTCTGCCTGCGTGTAGAGCCTGAGATGTTCGGCGACGACCGGCCTTTACGCGGTAACGGGCAGATAAGCATATGGCTCACGGACGACGAGAATCGCATTCCCGTTCAGGCGAGCATCAAGACCAGCATGGGCACACTCAACGTCAAACTCAAAAGCTTAACAAGCTCTCATCCTAATTCCGCGCATTAACAAAAAGATTAGCCGTAGAGTGCGCGTAGGATAGGCGCAGAGGGAGAGTTCAACTTTTCGCGCCCTCTGCTTCTATCCTTCTCATACTCTGCGGTTGAAATACTATCTGCACCGCCATCCACCATAATCTGCACTGAGTTCTTCCCTACGCCCTTTTGCTGGTAGCATAAGTGTCATGCTCAAGCTTCCCTTAATCATAGGCCACAGGGGCGCGGCTGCGGTCGCTCCTGAGAATACGATTGTTTCGT